>CAZNLG010000014.1:0-13348 GCA_964573765.1 uncultured Candidatus Bathyarchaeia archaeon
GTAACAGGCTTAGAGTTACATCATCCGGTAAACTAAAACCTTGTCTAATGAGACCTAACAACTATGTGGATTTTGTTTCTCTTCTTCGTAAAAACGCTTCAGAAGAAGAGTTACACAAGGCTTTCGTGGAAGCTGTAATGCGTAGAGAACCGTATTTCAGGAAGTGAAACTTTTTTACTTGGACGTCTTCAATTTAGAAACTTTTTCCCCCGTTTTTGACATCAAAATTATTTTTTCGCCTAGAAAACCCAAGTTTAATGTAAGTCCACTCACGGTCATAAGAACAAAAATTTTCTGAACCAAAGATAAAGATGTCAAGTACAAAAAAACAACACTCGCACCTTCTAAAAATCCGGTAAGAATCCTTATCCTGTTGTTACTTTCTCTAAGCTTCCATGTCTGAGTAACCCAATCAATGATAACTGGTAAAGCCAATCCTACACAAAAACACAACTGATACAGTACATTTAATGTTTGGAAAAATTTGAACTCAACAAGGGTTGTCAACGTGAGAAACGTGGAAAAACCAATTACAACTCCAAAACATCTTGCACAAACCTTAAGTTTTCTTCCACAAAAATTTATGGTTATCCAATGGTTATGAGCAATCAAAATTTCCCAGTTAAGGTTCATGTTCCTTCAACCTTTAACCTTTGACCACAATAAGGACAAACAACAAAATCAGGTAAAATTGGTTTACCACAAGAAGGACATGATTGCCATCCTGTCAAAATTTTTGCTGGAAATTGAGCCTTAAACGTTTGAACCCGTTGTTTTGCCGGAGGACTAAAAGAAACTTTTACAGAAGTACCATCACCTTCGATTTCCATTAACTCAAATACAATTTCTCCTTCCCTTGTATCAGTTACCCTAAGAAGTCTTGGTGGGATAGATTGAGAAACAATAAATCTTTCTTCCCTTTTTTCTTCCTTCTTCCCAAAGGGGAATACAGTCTTTCGTTCGGGTAGAATTTCTTTCTTCCAATTTTCAACTTCCCTAACAATGTTATTAAAAACTTCTTCTATTTGTTGAGGAGTAATCCAGCTATCTGCTTCCCTAGTTATCTCGGTAGGTCGTTGTCCCGGTCCCCTGAAAAGAAACGGTAACAAACAACATATCAACAAGAGAGGCAACATATAAAAAATCGAATATTCAGCTTGAGCCAAATTTTTACTTCACCAGTATATTATACGTTAGCATCATGCATTAAAGTTTGGTTTTTTATCCGTCCAACAGAAAGTTAAGAAGAACTTTTCTTAGTTTTAGACTCAACTTTAAGAGACAAAATCTCCGTTGCAGGGTACTGTCCTTCTTCATCTTTCTCGTATTGCTTAACCATATCAAAAATCGTCAGTAAAGCCGTTGCTGTGGCTGTTAATGCTTCCATTTCCACACCTGTTTTTGCTTCAGTCTTCACTGTTGTAAATACTTCAATTTTTTCTGTGTCTACTATTCTTGTTTGAATATCCACATGAGTTAATGGAATCGGATGACATAAAGGTATAATTTGACTTGTGTTTTTTGCAGCTAAGATCCCAGCTATTTTTGCGGTTTCAAACGGGTTTCCCTTTTTAATCTTCCCTTCTCTTATTAGGTTTATGGTTTGAGGTTTAAGCTTTATCAACCCTCTAACAGAAGCTTCCCTGTAAACTGGAGGTTTTGAAGTGATATCAACCATTGAAACTTCTTCTTCAACCATCTTTACTTTTCCACCTAAAGCTCTAGAAAGATATTTTGTAGTGAGAATGTTATAACGGTTGTGAAAAAGTTTAACCCAAAGGTATATAACTTTCAAAAACCATAGTAACCCAAAGGTTGAGAGTTTAAAATGGGAGAAAATGTTCAAGTTCAAGTTTCAGGTATTGCCCAGATAAATACACCTTATGGTCCAGCACCAGCACTTTTACTTGAAGATGCAAAAGAAAGAATCTTGGTTGTGGTCATAGGTCATGCTGAAGCATCTTCCATCGCAACTGCACTTCAGGGAGTAAAACTTCCAATACCTAACACCCATGATTTTATGGTAAACATACTTGATGAACTACAAGCAAAAATTAAACATGGAGAAGTTTATGACATTCAAGCAAACAGGTTTCTTGCAAAACTTACTTTAGAAGTTTCTGGTGAAGAAAAAATAATCGAAGGAAGACCAAGTGACATTATAGCTTTAACTGTAAGAACCGGAGCCGTTATGTATGTTTCAGAAGAAGTTATGGAAAAAGCATCCATCGAAAAATCAGTCCTATTAAAAAGTGAAATCGACGAAGAAGAACCTGAACCTGAAGAGTAAAGGCTTGTAGGTTATCAACAACAGAAATTCAAAACTCGGAAATTATAATCAATCTAGGTAGTTATGGAAAGGCTTATTTCTTACAAACAAGAAACTCTGACTTTAGTATAAAGGGGAATAAAAATGTAAAGGTTGGTGAACAACATGTCACTGAAAAACAGTTTTTTTGATGATGGAAACATAAAATTGGGTAAATCTGAGAAAATGCTTACTGTTGCAAAAGCTGAATTCAGAGGTTTAACCGATATGCAACCAGACTTCTCTGTAGAATCAACTGGAGAGATAAGGATAATCAGTTTTCGTTACATTAAACATCCATTTATGCTTGCACATCATGTCATTGGAACCAAAAACCTACTCATAATAAAAGGTGTAGAAGCACAATCAAACATGGAGTTCAACCTGTCAATAAACATAGAAACAGGAAAAATCGAAAGACTTGGAAGATTGTTACGGCTAAAACAAGAAGAAGAATTAAAAGTTGAAAAAACAGGTCTTTAGGTTCTCAGCTTAACTGTCTGTTGGTCTTTGTAAATCAAAGGTGAATTTTTGGAAAAGAAAAAGCTTGGATTTGTGCTGATCTCCTTAGCTGGTGTTTGTTGGGGTTCAGCTGGAGTTTTAAGTAAGCTACTTATGAACATCGGTCTATTCCCAGAAATAATTGCAATGTACAGAGTTTCTCTTGGTTTTCTTCTTCTAGTTTCAGTTTTTCTATTTTTAAAACCAAGCTCATTAAAAGTCAGTTTGGAGAAGTTGTTTCCTCTTTTGTTTGGTGGAGTTGTTGGTGTTGCTTTGGGTATTCTTGCCTATTTCTACACCATTAAGCTTATGTCAGCTTCTGTTGCTGTCATACTACTTTACACTTATCCTATCTTTGCATTAATCATAGCTAGGTTTTTTGTTGGTGAAAAAATAACCTTCATTAAAACTGTTGCTGTGTTGTTTGTTTTATTTGGATGTTTTCTTGTTGTTAAAGGATACAGTCTAACCTATCTAAGGCTTACAGGTTGGGGTGTTTTAATAGGTCTTACTTCAGGTTTATCCTTTGCAATTTACGTAGTTTTTGGTAGAGTTATGTTAAAGGATGTTGATGGGTTGGCTGTCATTGTTTATACGTTGGGTTTTGGTGCTTTATGTTTAATGGTAATAAACTTACTTTTTCACCCCTTAAACTTACTGGTTTATGGAATGAATGTTTGGATTCTGTTGGTGTTGTTGGCTGTTATACCCACTTTTTTAGCTTTCACGTTTTTTATAACAGGTCTTCAATATTTGGAAGCAAGTAAAGCAAGTATATGCACAACCTTTGAAATTGTTTCTGCTCTTTTGTTTGCCTTCATCTTTCTTGGTGAAAGGTTGGAACCTCTTCAAATAGTTGGAGCATTGATGGTTATTTTCAGCATTTTCTTAGTTTACTGGAAATAGATTAAAACTATTTAGGGTTATTCTACACCAGTATCTGAAAGCTTAAAGTAACAAAAAATCTTAGAAAAACTTCTACCCCCAAACTTCTCAAGAGATGCCATTCTCACGTTTGGTTTTGGATTTAACCATAAACGTACAATGTTTGGTGACCAGTAGCTTATGGTTCTCATAGCTACAGGTTCGATTTTTTGGTTTTCTTCCAAAACACTATGAACTTGACTTGTTATCAGAACTGGTAGATAATATGTTTTTGCAAAATGACTTAGATAGGCTAATTGTCTGTTTAATTCTTTATTTAACGTAAAGTTTGTGTCTGGGTCTTTCAATGCAAGCCTGTAAAGATTGTTTATACTATCAAAAACTAAAAGACCAACATTCTGCTTAAGATAGTCATCTAGATTTTCCACTAGAACTGTTTGTTCAAAAAAATTTTTTGGAGTAAAGATACCTATATGTTGAGCTATTTTTTCAAAGTCATCAGTCATCTGTCTTAATCTTTCAATGGGAAAGGTTCCATCAGCATCTACATATATAACTTTAAACCCTTGTCTAACACAAACAATCGAGCATTGGAGAGCAATCGTTGTTTTTCCTGTAGCTGCTTCCCCATAAAACACTAGAAGTTGACCTGCAGGTATACCTCCGTGGAGTAATCTGTCAAGACATCTACAACCAGTTGGTAGTATCTTTGGTTTGGTTGAAGAAATCTTTACATTCATTTTTTTATTCAGACCTTATCGAAGTGATAACATCTATTTTTGTGATTATTCCAACAAGTTTCCCCTTATCAACAACTAATACAGCTGGTTTTTCATGGGTAAATAAGGTTAAAACTTCATCTATACTTGTACTTGGGGCAACCATGGTAAAAGGTTCTTCCATTACTTCCCCAACTTTTAAACGAAAAATTTTTTCAGGGTTCTTACTTTGTAAAAGTTTTCTAATTATTGTTCCTTCTTGGACACTTCCAACGATCATTCCATCGTCAACAACTGGAAGCTGAGATATACCATGTTTCTCCATAAGGTCCACAGCTTTCTTAACAGAATCCTTTACCCTAACAGAAACAACCGGACTATGCATTACACTCATAGCAGTTTTCTTTACCTTTATACTCATGATGGAATTAAGGATTTTTTTTAAAGTTGAGAGTCTAGGGTCAACCTTTCCAGCTTCTATTCTTGCCACCAAAGACTGACTTACACCAGCTTTTTTAGCAACTTCCTTTTGGGTCAACCCATGAGATACCCTTAGTCTTCTGAGGTCTTCTCCACTTATAACACTTAAAGACAAATTTTAACCCTCAAAATACCGTTTCACAAAATATCCTTTACCAAACAAAAATTTAAACAAAAATTTTGTATTAACCAACTTTAAACCCTAAACCAAATCCGGCAAGAAAACTTCCTAAAAATGGTATGTTTGCCGTTAAAAATATTGGCAAACTAAATCCCCCACCCAACATGTTCATAAAACTTCTTAGGAAACCTTCCGTTGAAGCCATAATTTTTTCATAATGTATTTCAATAAACCCTATATACGATAGATAGAGTAATGCAGCAAAGAAAACTCCGATTGAGACTATAAGCAATTTCAAAAGCTTTTTTGAAGCATATCCCACAAAAAATCCAAGTAGCCCTCCAAAACTAAGTTGACCAAAAAGTGGGTAGAAAGCTTCAGGTATAAACTGCATTTCTTGTCACCATTTTTTGGTTAAACTAACCTTATTTTTTCTCAAACCATAAAATAAGCCTTTCCAAAACATGAAAAGTTAAACGTATAAAAACAACGTAAAGCTATTTTCTTTTCGTGGAGGATTTTCCATTGGAGAAATCCGCAAACCTTGTTAAAGAAGCTAAAACAGCAACTTCTTCTATGCTTATTAAACTTGTAGATGAAGTTAGTCAAAGATTAGAAGAAGAACGAAAAATTGGAAGCTTAACAAACTATGATGTTGAAGGTGGTTTGGTTAATCTAAAAGTCAAAGGTAACCTTGTGGTTGTAGGAGATATCCATGGTGACCTAGAAAGTCTGGTGTACATATTGGATAACTGTGGCTTTTTACGGAAAGTAGCATCAGAAAAAGATTTTATGCTTCTATTTCTTGGTGACTATGGTGACAGGGGTGAACATTCTCCTGAAGTGTATTATATAGTGCTTTGGCTAAAAACTTCTTTTCCTGATAATGTTGTGTTGTTACGTGGAAACCATGAAGGTCCACAAGACCTTCTAGCTATCCCTCATGATTTACCGTATCAGTTTAGAAAAAAGTTTGGTGCTGACTGGGAAAAGGTTTATCAGGCATTTATCAATTTTTTTGATAAACTTCCTCAGGCAGCTATACTAAAACCAAAGTTTCTGTTTCTTCATGGAGGAATTCCTTCTAAAGCTGAATCACTTAAGGACTTGGCTTATGCTGATAAATATCATCCGGCTAAGAGTTTTTTGGAAGAGATTCTTTGGAATGACCCTGAAGAAAGACTAAAGGGAACTTATCCTTCACCAAGAGGGGCTGGTAACCTTTTTGGTGAAGATGTAACAAGAGTTTTTCTTGAAAAAATTGGGGTTAAGATTCTTATACGTGGTCATGAACCCTGTGATGAAGGTATAAAGGTAAACCATACCGGAAAAGTTCTAACTGTTTTCTCTAGGAAAGGTGAACCATACTTTAACTCTCAAGCAGCCTACCTAAACATCGATACAAAAAAGGACGTGTCTAATGCATATGAACTGGTATCTTCGGTTGTAGTCTTTTAAAACAGTAATGTTCGAAGTAATCCCGTATTACCTTAAAAATTAAAAAATTATTTTTAGCTAAAACTGTTCATGGATTTTGGGGTAATCTTTAAGTTGGTGTGCTTATCAATTGGAAGAAGAAGTTTTTGTTAGGGCTGTCAGGGGTACAGGAGTCTTAAGTGGTCAAAGTGTTATCAACACGTTTCTTGACTTAGCTTTGTTTATGTTTTTTGCCAGAATCGTAAGTAGGTATGAGATGGGTGTTTATGGTGCAGTGTTACTAGTTTACATGGTCTTGGCTATCTTGGGAAGTTTAGGGTTAAGTTTTGCCGCTTCACATTTTCTACCTCACTTTTACGGAAAAAATGAATACAGAAAAGTAAAGTCCACGGTTGAACGAATACTCACCATAACATTGGTTTCAGCATTTATTTTTTGTCTTGTTCAGATAGTTTTTGCAAGTTTTCTTTCTGATTTGTTGTTTGGTACTTCTGTTCATGCTCATCTTTTTTGGCTTACTGGTTTGGGTACGTTTGCAGCGATTTTGGGTACAGTTTCATGTGGGTTTGTTAGTGGTTTACAAAAATTTGGAAGTTTGGCTTTGTTTAGATTTTTATCTCAAGTTGTTAGGGTTAGCATTACAGTTTGGCTTCTTCTTCTTGGGTTTGGTGTTGCATCTATATTTTTAGGATGGATTGTTTTTTTCTCAGCTTTAGCTGGTTTGGCTTTATTTCTCACAATAAGGGAAGTTCTTGGAGTTAGAATGGAAGGAGACCTAAATTTAAACAATGGTTCACTTCAGTTTAAGGTTCTTCTTGGTTTTTCTTTACCCATGTTGGTTTATCAATTTGTTAGTTTTCTTTCTGATTCTGTGGACCGTTTTATCGTACTTGGTTTTTTGGGAACTGCACCTTTAGGTGTTTATACTGTTGCGTTAACAGTTACAAACAGTATCATCATGATTTTTGGTTACCCTCTCCTGATAACTCTGGTTCCAGGAATGAGTGAAGCTGAAGCCAAAATTGGTGTGGAAAGTGTTTCAAACTCATTTAGACTTGTAAGTCGTTATGTATCCCTAATTTTTATCCCTATCTGTTTTGGGATTGCTGTTTTATCTCCATTAGTTGTTAATGTACTTGCAGGTTTAAAGTATGTTGAAGCAGCGTTTCCTCTATCCATTGTATGTTTTGGTTTAAGCATCTACGGCTTTTCTGTTGGGTTAATTTCAGTCTTGACAGCTTTGGGTAAGACTTTAAGAGTTGCAGTGGCAGTCCTTTTAGCATCTTCAATCGGTCTTTCCCTTAGTCTCCTATTTGTACCTGTTTTTGGAGTGTTAGGAGCAGCTATAAGTAGAGCTGTAATGTACATTTCCATGTTTGGTTTACTTTTCTATCTTGCATCAAGGATAATTCATCCATCGTTTGATAAACAGGCTATTTGGAAAAGCTGTGTATCTTCGGTTGTGATGGTTTTTACAGTTTTTTATTTAGCCTACCTTACTGGTTATGTTTTAACTCTACTACCCTTATACCTGTTTGTAAGCTTAACTGTCTATGGAATTATGTTGATGGTTTTAAGATTCCCAACAGCCCAGGATGCTCGTTTCCTCGTAAAAATAATTCCCCAAAGTGAAAAATTGGTGGATAAGATTAAAAAATTCATCAAAAGTCACGTTTAGTTTTAAAATTTTAGTTGGATTCTGAAGATGATGGATGACTTAGGAACAAGATCTGTTAGGTTGTTTGTCCTTAGGATTACATCGTCTACATAAAGTTTTACTTCATTTTTGCTACAACCATTGTAGTTGTTGACCCGGCTTCCGGAATCAACCGTAATACATCATAAATAAACATCGTTAACTCTTTAAAATTGGAAAAATTAACTTTTATCAGAAGGTCGTATTCTCCGTAGGTTGTTACGGCTTCTTTAACGATGGGTAAATTTTCAACCTTGTTAAGCACGTTAATGCTGCTTTTGTTTGGTCTTACCTTCACAAGTATGTATGCAGACCTCACCCTAACTTCTCTCTCCTTAACAAAAGTTTAAATGAAGTTAACGTATGTAAAGCCATAGCATCAAACAGTTCTTTATCCGTTATAATTCCCTTTAAAATGTCATCTTCCATGACGGGTAACCGTTTTATCTTATTCTTCTTCAAAACTTTAATTGCTTTAAGTATGGATGTGTTTACATCTACACTTAACAATGGTTTACTCATAACTTCACCAAGCTTTACTTTTGTTGGGTCAAGTCTTAACAAAACAACTTTTTTGAGTATGTCTCTTCCCGTCACGATCCCGACAGGCTTCTTATTCTCAGTCACGACAATGGAACCTATATGTTTCTCAGTCATAACTCTGGAAGCTTCAAACACAGAATCGTTTACCTCTAACGTAATAACAGGAGTAACCATTATATCTCCAACGGTTAAAGGAATTTTTCTACTTGGTAACGTCTGTTTCTTCCCCCAAAATTTCTGAAGTAAGTAAAGTTGTCGTTTTCTCGATGCCTGCTATCTTTCTTAACGTGTTAAAAACAAAGTCATCCAAATCATCTAATGTTTCAACATCAACCTTTACTATTAAGTCATATTCTCCATAAACAGTTTCAGCTTCTTTTACTTGTGTTAGTTCACTAAGCTCCTGTAGAACTTTTCTATCGTAACCTGGTTTAACTTTTAAGAGAACGTAAGATAATATCTTTCTTCACCATACCATCATGATGCTTCTATTTCTTTAAAGTGTGGCATTATTTCTTCTTTAACTAACTGAATCGATTTACGTATGTTAGGACCAACAGGTGAACCAATAACAACCTGAGAAACTCCAAGTTTTACCAAACGCCTAATTTTCTCTATACATTCATCTGGTGTACCGGAGATGGAGAAAGCTTCAACCATTTCAGGTGTAACAAGCGAGAAAGCTTCCTTCAAATTTTCATGTACTATTGCTTCCCTAATCTTATTTGCAGTTTCCATGTCAATTCCATGTGCTTGTAAAACTACTTCAGGAGAACCAGCAACTATGTAGGCTACGACTGGAATTACCGCCTTCACAGCTTTTTTACCATCCCTTGCAACGGAAAAGGAAGTATAAGCAGTTACTTCTAAATCTTCAAATTTTTTTCCAGCTTTCTCAATTCCATTTTTGATAAACCTAAGAGCATTTTCAATGTCTTTTGGATGGGAGGCATTAATTAGCACACCATCTCCAATTTCAGCTGCTAAAGCCAGCATTTTTGGTCCTTGTGCACCTACAAAGATAGGGATATGTCCTCTAACTCGAAAATTAAGTTTAGCTCCGGATACCTTAAAAATTTCACCTTTAAATTCAACACTCTTACAGGAGACTATTTCTCGTATGATTTTTACACATTCCCTTATTGTAGAAAGTGGTTTTGTTTGGTTTATGTTTAAAATTGTAAGAGTTGTTTTATCTCCAAAACCAATTCCACAAACAACTCTGTCAGGTGCTATTTCATATAAAGATGCAACTGCTTGAGCTGTCAAAACCGGATGAGCTGTATACGGGTTTGTAACACCCGGCCCGAATTTGATTTTATCCGTGTAGGCTGAAATTATTGCTAGGGAAACATACACATTCCGATTGTTAAAGTGGTCTGTAATCCATAGATAATCAAACCCTGCTTTTTCAGCTTGTATTGCATAATAAGTAGTTTTCCAGTAAAGTTCTCTTGGTACAAACTCAATACCAAAATTAACCAAAAATTTCCATTCCCCCTTTGCATTAAAAAATAGTAAGGTTGTTGGGTGGACGTTAAGCAAACTTAAGTTTTCATACTTTCTACTATGGTTGCTATAACTTCACCTAATCCAAGTTCGTTCATTAAAGCTATAGTTTTTTCTGGTTCAATTTTAATGGAAGCTTCTAAAAGCTTTTGTAATCCAGCTTCAGAAGCAAGTTGGTCCCTTTGCCAGTAAAATAAAATGGTTTTTGCAAGACCACTTGGTAATTGTTCAGCATTTGAAGAATTAAGAATAACATCAATAAGTTTCTCGGATAATACTTCCCATAAAGCTATCGGAATTTTACCTACAATTTTTTCCATTTTTCCCATTCACCAAACGTTTAAAGTCATCTATTAAATATATACTTTTTCCAGCAAGAATATATCAAAAAATAACAAATTTAAGTAAGAAAGGGATAAATTATCTACTCTTTTTTAACGTTTTTGTAACATTTTTTACTCATTTATGAACGAAAAAGAAATATATAATAGTACAAATATAAATATTAAATGAATGTTTTCCGATAATTTACGGTGAAAAAAATTGTTCTCTTTTGACACTTTGGATATGAAAATTATCAGAATATTACAGGCTGATGCGAGAAAGCCCATATCAAAGATATGAAAGGAAGTAGGAGCAACCGAAGCAACGGTTCGAAGACGAATAGAAAAATTGGTCCGTGATGGGGTAATTACCCGTTTTACGGTGGCTATCGACTACCATAAACTTGGAAGGGTTATCAAGGCTTTTATAGGTTTAAGAGTTCAACCTGCAAGACTTAGGGATATAGTGGAAGTTCTTTCAAAAAACCCTGATGTCCAGGTTTTGTATAGAACAAGTGGAGACATGGATATAATGATCGAACTTATCTTTGAAAAAATGGAAGAGTTAAACTCATTTTTAGAAAACGAATTAAGGTTAGAAGGAATCTTAGGAACTACTGTTACAATAGTGATAGGGCCTTACAAAAGATGTCCATGGACAGCTCTTTAAACTTCTTCCAGCTTAACTCTTCTCCTACGTTTGGCAATAAGAACCAACATTTCCGGAACCTTTGTTTTATGTTCTTCAAACTCCACGTTAAACATCGTGTCCAAATATCCCCGTAGATAGGGTGTTGGAATAGGACAGAACTCAACTCTTACTTCATTATGAACCCTTGTAAACTTCCCCCAACCCATAACTTCCATTTCTCTTAACACGATATCCCAGTTTCTTAGGTTTGTAAGGTCAACACCTTGAAGAAGTGGGTTTACAAGTTTTCGTTTAAACGCCGTCATTTTTGCAGCAGTATAAACTTCTTCGTCTGTTAATGCATGACAAAGGTCTTTAATTGCACCCACTTCCATCAGTACAACCCTACCGCCTCCCATCTTGTATGAATATGGAAACCATTCATGCATGGAAAACATTTTATAAAATTCTAGTGCTGTTGTTAATGCTTGTCCTTTATCCTTTATCAAACAACGTTTTTCAAGAAACGTTAGATACTTATATAAATCGTCGGGTATTGTTAGAGTTACTTCTTTCATCAACTTCCCCCATGAACTTATGTTACTATATTTTATAATTTCCGAGATAAATTAACTATTTTATTCGTGAAGATACAGACCAAAATAAAAGTGATGGTAACATTTAGAGGCGCGTCAATTCAGGATAGTTTTTCCATTTGGAACCGTTTAAAAGAATTTTTAGGCTTTCCACCATCTAAAAATTAGGTACTCAACGGTTTTTGTTTTTAAGTTTGGGACTGCAATTATAAATCTTTTTCTTACGGTTGTTGCTAACCTTCCAGCTTTAACTATCTCCGTTGCATCAAAAGTATCTTCCATCCTTTTAACTTGGACTAAGTAAGGTGCATGGTCTATACCAGGACCATGCTCATAAACAGCAAAGTCACAACCAAATTTTATTCCCGGTTGGACTACAAGTTTATGTTCTCTTAGGTCTTTGTATACCATATATTTTAACCGAAAATCTTGGTATGTTTCTTCAGCTTTTTTTAGGAGTTCTTTTTTTGTTAATTTTTTCTCTTCTGTATAGACTATTAGGATTCCTTTTTCCTTTAGGTATAGTCCTTCTAGAAGGTCTAGGAGAAGAGGGACATTAAAATCTGGTGTTTTTGGTTTTGGGATTCCCAGAGGTTTTCCATAATATCCAAGCTTGTAAAGTTCGCTTCCCTCTTTAGGGTTCCAAACCACAAGTCTGTTTTCAACAAGTTGAGCTTTAAATTTGGTTTTTACCATAGGTTATCTCTAGGTTGTTATTGCTAAGATTCTGGCTATATCATTAGCGTTTTCAGTTACATCGGCTATTCCTTCCAAAAACTCTGCAATTTCCCTAAGTAACAGTATTAGTTGAACTTTCATTCCGCTGGACAAGATCGTGAAATCCACTTTTCTATAAATGTTATCAACTATCTTTTCGGCAGACTCAACATGCTCTGCTGCTTCAAAAACTTTTGGTCCACCATAAACAAGAGCAAGAATAGTTTCTCTTAACCGAATAACACAGTCTAGGGTTGCTTCAGCAAGGTCTCCCAACTCCTTTAAGATTTCTCTTTTAACACGCCATCTTCTTTTAGTTAACTCCATAACTCTATATGAAATTCCAGTACAATAGTCTGAAATGGTTTCAACTTCTGAAGAGAGTCTGATAAAATCATCTCTGCTCAGAAGAACAGCACCAACTTCAGCAACTTCCATCATGAGGGCTTTCTTTTTTTCTGCAGCTTCTTCGTTATGCTTTATAACATTGTTATGGTGCTGAAAAACTTGGTTTTCATCATCATTTTGGTATGCTGTAAGCATCAAGCATACTTCTCGAAGGGAATCAAGAACTTTTCTGATGTGGTCTTGACATATTTCAAGAATTCTTCGTCTTAACTGTTCACTTGTTTCTTGTGGGAGAACCAACCCATATACACCTTTTAACGGCTTAAAAACAAATAGCAACCCCTTCTTAAAAAAATAGCGTTTAAATCTTTTAATTTAACTATTCTATAGTTTAGGAGGGTTGAAATTACCATTGAAAGTATTCTTTAATGAAATTATATTTTCAACCAAAAAAAGAAGTGAACTGGTGGACATAACCCATCAAGTTGAAGATATAATTACAAATTCTGGTGTGAAAAATGGTCTATGTTTAAT
>CAZNLG010000014.1:13358-14539 GCA_964573765.1 uncultured Candidatus Bathyarchaeia archaeon
GCTGCGATAGTTGTAAACGAAAATGAACATGGTTTAGTTTCTGACATTTTAAAAAAGATCGAAAAAGAATTTCCAAAGGGTGTAGGTTATCAACATGACAGAATAGACGATAATGCCCATGCTCATCTAACTTCAACTTTTCTAGGTGCTTCCAAAATTTTTCCTGTAAAAGATTCAAAGATTGTGAGAGGTACCTGGCAGAATATTTTCTTTGTAGAAGCAGATGGACCTAGAAACCGTAGAGTTTTGGTTGAAGTTTTAGGTGAATAAAGAGCAATTTTTAATTTAAGTTTCTTCTCCTATTTCGTCAAAACCTATCTCCCCATTAAGGTATTTCCTTAAAATCGATGGTAACTTCTTGATTTTTACTCGAATTTGCTTCCAAGTATCCCTATCTCTTAAAGTTACAGTTTCATCTTGCAGAGTTTGGTAGTCGATGGTTATAGCTATAGGTGTTCCTGCTTCATCCATCCTTGCATACCTTTTTCCAATACTGCCAGATTCATCATATTCAACCGTAAATCCTTCATCGACCAACATCTTATAGACTTCCCAAGCTTTCTCTGGGAGGTTATCCTTAGACATTAAAGGAAAAACCGCTAATTCGATGGGGGCTATTTTTCTTGGAAGTCTTAAAACTATTCTTCCTTCTTTCTCCGAGTAAGCATATTCTAAAGTGGCATAGACAAGTCTATCCAAACCAAAAGAAGGTTCAACAACGCTTGGAAGAATTCTTTTCCCTTTTTCTTCAACGGTAATTTCCTTAATTCTAACTTGTTCAGGAGTTATCCTGTAAACTTTCCCATCACCCTTAAGTCCATAGTTCCCCCCTTTCCTGAAAGAATCAACAATTTCTTCTCCAGGAATCATATTAAGCATCCTGATAACACGTAAGGCTTCTTTACCAAACTTCTCCATGAAAGCTTTTTTGTCCGGTTCAACGACGATTTTTTTGGCGATTCTGATTTTTTCGTAGGGAATAAAAACTCGTAAATCTTCCCCACTGTAAACCATATGCATCTTTAAATCATAATCTGACCGCCAAGCATGACCTGAAAGTTCAACAAAACCCCACCGTGAAAGTTCGACAAGCTGGTCATAGGTTTGAGTTGAATAATGTGCTCTTTCAGATGGAAGTTTTTCCTTAAAAAACTGTTTTTCAGGAGGAATTCCCAACTCTT
>CAZNLG010000014.1:14549-16768 GCA_964573765.1 uncultured Candidatus Bathyarchaeia archaeon
GTAAGCGTTCCACTCAGATTTTATGTAACCTCTTTTTAAGGCTTCCTCAACCGAAACTTCAACAGGTTGAGTTAGACCTTTTAACAAAAATTCTTCTGGTAAAAGTCTTAAAACTTCATCTTTCACTTCACTGATTTTTTCACATTTTGGGTCTTCAGGATTAAAGAAAAACTCAAGCTCCATTATTGTTAGTTCTCTAAGCCTAATAGGGCCTTGTCTTGGGGAAATTTCGTTTCTTAAACATCTTCCAACCTGTGCCACTCCAAAGGGAAGCTTGTTTCTTGTAAGTTCAAAAAGCCTTTTAAAGTTTGAAAAAATTCCTTGAGCTGTTTCTGGACGTGCATATCCTACATTTTCTGTGTAGGGACCTATGGTTGTTTTAAAAAGTTCATTAAAATGTTTTGGAGATTCAAGTTCTCCTCCACACTCTGGACATCGAACATTCTTTTCTTTCAATTTTTCTTCCAGTTCAGTTAAACTTAAACCTTCAGCAGAAATGTTTGTTTTTTCTTCAAGCAAATGGTCTGCACGCCATTTTCTACCACATTTTTTACAGGTTGTAACAGGGTCTGTAAAATAAACGGTGTGTCCTGAAGCTTCAAAAACAACACTTGGAGCTATGATGGGTGTATCAATAAGCATTAAACCTTCTTTTTTTACAAATGTTTCTATCCATTTCTGCTCGATTTTTCTTTTTAACAATGTACCTAAAGGGCCATAGTCTATAAAACCACTTTCTCCACCATATATCTCATAAGACTGCCAGAAGAAACCTCTTCTTTTTGCAAGTTCCATGACCTTTTGACATTTATCCGTCTTGGACAAGTTAAGCCACCTAAGATTTTTCTTAGACATACTTAACTTTACATTAATTAAGTATTCTCTTTCACTCTAAAACATATTTCCACTAAAATGACAACCTTATAACCCAAAATCTCCGAATATATCAGTATAGGTACAAGGTCTTGACAGCAGAAACATTTTCCCATGAACTGTTAAAAGCTGTTGTTGCATTGTTTATAATAGTTGACCCACTTGGAAACGTACCCATTTTTATTACTTTAACAGAAAAAATGGATGTTGCTGAAAGAAAAAAAACTTTTCGTGTTGCTATTCTAGTGGCTTTTGTTTTGTTGATGGTTTTTACAGTTATCGGTCAACAACTATTAAACATATTTGGAATATCCCTCCATAGCTTTATGATTGCCGGGGGAATTTTGCTTTTAGTATTGGCAATTAAAATTCTTGTTTTTGGTGGATGGGAAGAAAAGGTAATTTCTCCGGAAAGTGTTGGTGCAGTTCCAATTGCATGTCCACTTCTTGTCGGTCCTGGTGCAATAACAACCACCATCGTGATTATACAAACAGCAGGAATAATCGTTACACTTGTTGCTGTTTTAGTTATTTCTCTTATTGTTTGGGTTGTTCTAAACTTTATCGACCCCATCTACAATTTCTTAGGTAGGACTGGGTCTGCTGTCGTTGCAAGAGTGATGGCTATATTCATAGCTGCTATAGCTATAGGTTTTATTATGCAAGGTTTACAGGTTTACTTTCTTCAGTCATAGAAGTCTGTTGGTGATGGTTTATTGACTGTTTACGAAGTTGTTGTTGTAGGAGCAGGACCAGTTGGTTGTATGGTTGCATTTTTAACAGCAAAAAGTGGTCTAAAAACACTACTTGTAGAAGAACATAAGAAAGTTGGCAGTCCGGTTCATTGTGCTGGAAAAGTTTATTCTAAGGCTTTTGAAGAGTTTAACCTACCTAAAGAATCTATAATTGGTAAGGTAAGAGGTGCTTATTTTTATGCTCCAAACAATCTTATGCTTGAGATATCCAAATCTGAAGTTGATTCTTACATTGTCGACAGAGAACTGTTTGACCGTAAACTTGCTGAAAAAGCTTTGGATGTGGGAGCAGACATTACTTTATCGACAAAATGTTATGACCTCCAAAAAAACAATGGAAGTTATACCCTAAAATTAAAGAAACAAAGTCAAACCTTGGAAGTGAAAGCAGAAGTTGTTGTAGATGCTGAAGGGTGGAATCCCCTCCTTGCAAGAAAACTCGGATTGTACAAGAAAAGTTTACCTCTACTTAAAGGTATCCAGTTTGAAATGTCAAATGTAGAACTTAACCATCCGGAACATGTTGAACTTTATTTTGGAAAAAATTTTTTTCCAGGTTTTTTTGGGTGGATAATTCCTCTACCTGAAGGA
>CAZNLG010000015.1:0-16375 GCA_964573765.1 uncultured Candidatus Bathyarchaeia archaeon
ATTCGTAGTAGATTATTCCTTCTTCTTCAAGTTTTTTATGAAGATTGTTTACCGCTTCATATACTTCTTCTTCTTTTTTTGCCCCCGTACAAACAAGCTTACCACTTGCAAAAAGTAATATCACCACCTTTGGATTATCCATCCTATGAATCAAACCCGGAAACTGTTCAGGTTCGTACATGGTCTTGGTTAGTTTATAGGTTGCTTTTTCTAAGTCTATCCTTCCACCTAGACTAGCCGAAGCAACTATGTTTTGGATTTGGGTTTTAGGTTTACCCATTATAACTATTCCACGACTTTTAAGCTCCTTTATAACTTTATCAACAGCCTTTATTGCCTGAGTTTCAGATTTTGCCCCCGTACAAACCATTTTTCCAGAGTTAAAAATCAAAGTCGCTGTTTTTGGTTTTTTAAGTCTAAAAACTAGCCCCGGAAACTGTTCAGGCCGGTATTCTGCTGTTGGGAAAAGCTTTGTTATGGCATCTAGATCCACTGAATGTTCAAGAGTTGCTGAAGCAACAACATTTTCGATAGTTATAACAGGTTTTGGCTTAGACAAAAATGTTCACCTATTTTAAAGGGTTTACCTATACGTATAAGGATAAGATATGTTCCCCCCATATATATTAGTTGGAAACACTCCAATCATGGAAAAAATTTAGTTAAACGTAACTTTAACTCGCTTAAAATGATCCATACAACCAACAAAGCTATGATAACACTGACTAAGAAAAACCCCAGTGGTGTTTTTGTGAACAAGATGACAGTACCCAATAATGGAATAGGTCCCCAAACAACCTTCCCTATTATGTCTTCACTTGTAACTATCCAAGGGTCGGGTGTTTGGTTGTTGTCTCCCTTAGTTCTGAATCCTACAAAATTACCTTCTTCATCATATACAAGACTGTAAATCTTATGGATTATACGTGTACCACCTGGCGAGTAGAAAACTATGATGTCTCTTTTCCCATTTTTATAGTCGTTTATAAGTTCTTCAACAGAAACTTTTTTTAAAAAAACAATATCCCCGTTCCTTAAGGTTGGAACCATACTGTTTCCTTCCACAACCGTTACAGGAACTTCTGTTTTTAAAGCATAAACTAAACCAACCCATCCACCCACATAAACAACAAGAACAACCAAGACGATGATGTAACCAACCCATGCTCGAGAACTTTTATGTTTAAAGTTAGCTTCTTCATGAACGTTAAACATTTTCCCTTGTGTCAGAATTTATTATGATAAAAGATAATAATGGTTTCGTTCACAAGTCTTATATTTTAACCTAAGATTTAACGATAGCTTTAAAACCTAGGTTTAAACCTAGGTTCTATGGTGGGTATCATATTTTCTGTTGGGCTAGTCGACAAAAATGGATAATGTATTTTCACTCTTCATAAAACCTGTTCAAAAAGCTATAGAAGAAAAGGGATTTTTAAGTCCAACAGAACCTCAGAAGAAGGCTATTCCACTTATCCTTAAAGGTAAAAACGTTCTTCTTATTGCTCCAACAGCTACTGGTAAAACAGAAGCGGCAATCTTACCTATCCTGAACAATTTTATTCTTACACCTGAAAAACATCAACCAGGAATAAAAATTCTCTACATAACCCCTCTCAGAGCCTTAAACAGAGACCTTATGGAGAGGCTTGAATGGTGGTGTAAAAAGCTTGATGTTGGAGTTGCGGTTAGACATGGAGATACAACCATAAGTGAAAGGGGGAAACAGGCAAGAAGACCTCCCGACATGTTGATAACAACACCTGAAACTTTACAAGCTATTTTATCTGGAAAAGTTATGCGTAGACATCTAAAATCTGTCTTGTGGGTTGTTGTTGATGAAGTTCATGAACTTGCATGTGACAAACGTGGAAGTCAACTTTCATTAGGGCTGGAAAGGTTAAGGTGGGTTACTGGTAGAGATTTTCAAATTGTTGGTTTATCGGCGACAATAGGTTCTCCTGAAAAAGTTGCAAAGTTTCTTGTTGGTGCAAACAGAAAGTGTGAGATTGTTAAGGTTCCTATTGCTCGAGACGTTAAACTTCAGATAGTTTATGCTAAACCTTCAAAAATTGATTATGTTGTTTCAGCTAAGCTTTATACACATCCAGAAGTTGCTGCCAGATTAAGAGTAATGAAAAAACTTATAGAGAAACACGATTCAGTTTTACTTTTTACAAATACAAGGGCTGTTGCTGAAGTTTTAGCAAGTAGGTTTAAGGTTTGGGATGTTGACTATCCTGTAAGTATTCATCATGGTAGTTTAGCTAAACCATCACGAATATGGGCTGAGAAAAGTCTAAAGAATGGACAGCTTAAGGGGCTTGTTTGTACTTCTTCCTTAGAGTTAGGGATAGATGTTGGGAGGATAGACTTAGTTATCCAGTACAACTCACCCAGACAAGTTACAAGACTTATCCAAAGAGTTGGACGTAGTGGTCATAGATTGGGAAAGATTCCCAAAGGGGTAATTATGACTATAGATTCAGATGATACATTGGAAGCAATGGTTATAGCTAGAAAAGCTTTAAACGATGAACTTGAACCAGTAAAGATTCCAGAAAAACCTTATGATGCTTTAACTCATCAAATTGCTGGACTTTTAACTCAAAAAAGAAGATGGCATTATGATGAAGTTTTAAACATGTTTAAGGAAGCATACCCTTACAGAAAACTTTCAGAAGAAGACCTAAAAAAAGTCTTAGAATACATGCATACAAGATATCCACGTCTTGCTTGGGTTTCTTTTGAAGATAAAGTTTTTCTTAGACCTCAAAGATTAAAACATCTCTACGAATACTATTTTGAAAACCTTTCCATGATTCCAGATGAAAAACAATACTTGGTCATCGACCAAACTACAGATACACCCGTAGGAATTCTGGATGAAGCTTTTGTAGCTGAATATGGAGACCCTGGTGTTAAATTTATCGTAAGAGGTGCTGCTTGGAAGATTATAGATGTGTATGGGGACAGAATTTATGTAAAACCAGTTGATGACCCTACAGGTGCAATCCCAAGTTGGATCGGTGAAGAAATACCTGTACCTTTTGAAGTGGCCATGGAAGTGGGGTGGATTAGAAGGTTTGTGGAAGAAGAGTTTGAAAATGGTAAGTCTGAAGAAGAAATAGTTAGGATGGTATGTGAAAGATATCCTGCTTCAAAGGAAGCCGTGTATGAAGCATTAAAAGAAGTTTTTGAGCAGGTTGAAAAACGTTTACCTGTTCCAAATGATAGAAGATTAACAATAGAAGAATGGAAAGACTACCTTATTCTTCAATGTTGTTTTGGTTCTTTAGTTAATAGAACTTTAGCCAGAATTTTGGGTCATGTACTTTCTGAAGAATTTGGGGAAACTGTTGGAGTTCAGGAAGACCCTTATAGAATTATCATCCAAAAAGAAAGACCTTTAACAGCAAAACGTTTGGCTGAAATTCTCCTGAACCTCCCAAACATGAACATTGAAAAAATCGTCGTAGAAGCGGTAACTAAGACTGGTCTGTTTAAACGTAGACTTGTTCATGTTGCGAGAAAGTTTGGTGCTTTGGCTAAATGGGTTGATTTTAACGAGTTTAGTTTAAAACAGTTAATTAAAAGTTTTGAAGGAACCGTGATTTTTGAAGAAGCTTTGAGAGATACTTTGGAAACAGATATGGATGTGGAAAATGTGGTTAAGGTTCTTAACATGATTAAAACAGGGTTAATTCAAATTTCCGTTGTTGAAGGAAAGGAAGAAGCATCTCCCATAGCAAGAATAGGTATTGAAAGGATAAGTCGAAAAACGGATTTGATTCCTTCAGAAAAAATGAGAAGTATCTTGATAGAATCAGCAAAAGCCAGACTTTTAAATGAAGTTGGAATTTTTGTTTGTGTTAGATGCTGGAACTATCTTGGGTCCATAAGGATAAAGGAACTTCCAAGGATAATTAAATGTCCAAAATGTGGTTCAAGGATGGTTGGTGTTTCAAAAGAAACTGAAGAAAAAATTTTAAAGATTTGTGAGAAAAAAGGGAAAGGATTAAAGGGAAAAGATGCCGAGACCTATGAGAACCTTTTAGATTCTGCTAGGCTTATATCAAAATACGGTTACGTCGCAGCAGTAGCTCTTATGGGTCATGGTTTAAGACTTGAAGATGTTGAAGATATTTTAGCGGAAAACCAAGAGTTAGATGACAGGTTTTTTGAACAGATAATCAATGCTGAAAGAAAAGCATTAAAAAGAAGATTTTGGTAAAACGTTTAGGAGTCCCCCCGTCTCAAACTTCAGGTAAAGTAAAATCTTCAGGACGAATATAACAAAAACCAGTTTTTAGAGCAGTGTTTCTGTCAGTTGGTAGGTCTGCAACATATACAGCTAAAGTTGGTTTATATTTTTCCCTAATCTTTCTAAGGTTTTCTGGTTTGTAAGGGTCACCACCAAAATAAAAATCTAGGTTAGACAGTTTATCCTGTACTCTCTCATACGCACCAACAATACCCACCGTTAAACCCTTTTCCTTTAATTTTCTAACAGTTTCAAGCTTGATAGGCCCCGCTGGATTACCGGATTCTAAGGTTCCATCGACATCAAAAACAACAACTACAACCATGTTTCACCACAACCTCCTAAAACTGTTTTAACAGTTTTTATCTAGGTTACTTAATATTTTCTTGTAGCAACAAAGACAACCATACAAGTAAACAGACGTGTAGAATATGGTAAAGTCTGTGGCTGTTTTTGAATATGTTGTTGGAGGAGGTTTCAGTAATACCCAGCTTGAAACTTCTTTAGTTGTCGAAGGTTATGCGATGTTACGTTCTTTGCTTCAAGACTTAAAAAGGTCTGGTTACTGGGTAGCTACAACATTAGATGAAAGACTAGCTTCAACTTTTAAACTTCAAGCTGATAAACAAGTTACCGTTTCCAGAGAAGAAGACCCGATGGAGAAATTAGAAGCCTTATTGGGTTTAGTTGAAGGTGTAATCGTTATCGCACCAGCGTTCAAAGATGCATTGTATAAGGTTACACGTTTTTTGGAAAAACGAGGAAGCTTAGTGTTGGGCTCAAATTCAAATGCTGTACTTACTTCTTCTGATAAACGTTTAACTTTGATTGCGCTTCAAAAACTTCAATTACACACACCAAAAACAAAGATAGCTACCATGGAAGAAGATGTGGACCAGGTTAGGTTAAAAGTTGAAGAGATTGGTTATCCTGTTGTGTTCAAACCTGCAGATGGGGTTGGATGTATAGGAGCAAGCATCGTTAAAAACTATTCCCAGATAGGTTCTGCCCTGTCATTGGTGAGAAAACATACAAAAACTAAACATTTTTTGATTCAAGAATTTCTGGATGGTACTCATATAAGTGTAAGCTTACTTTCAAATGGAGAAAAAGCAGTACCATTAACATTAAACATGCAAAAGGTTAAGGTTAGACCCCCTCCTTTAGGTTTAAGTTTTGAAGGTAATATCGTTCCGTTTAGGCATAGACTTGCTGAAAAAGCAAAAAATGCGGCTAGGGTAGCTGTGGAATCTATAGAAGGTTTAAGAGGGTATGTTGGGGTTGATTTGGTTTTAACTAGAGAACATCCTTACATCATAGAAATTAACCCTAGACTTACAACTTCCTATCTTGGCTTAAGGAAAATTTTAAATTTAGAACTTGGGGACGTGCTGGTTCAAACAAGTTTGGGGTTATACGTACCAAAGAAGATTAAATGTAAGGGGGTTGCTGTTGTTACAAAAACTAGTTTTCCCTTTTCCAGTAAACTTTTCCAGAAAGACTTCTCAAGTTTAGATAAAAACATAGAAATTGTGGTTTCACCCTTGCTTCCAGAGTTTTCTGTTCAACGTAAGGGTTTTATGCTTTTTACGGCTTATGGTAAAAGTTTAAAGGAAGTAAAAACACTTATCAAAAACTTTAAACAAAACATTCATGGAATGTTTACTGGTTCTGGTTAGGCTTCAAAGGTAATTAACGATGAAAATCATACCTGTTATAGATGTTTTAGGTGGAGTTACCGTTCATGCAGTAAAGGGATTAAGAAAGGAATACAAACCACTTAAAAGTGTTCTATGTAAATCTCCAGACCCGATAGAAGTTGGAAACGCTTTCAAAAGGATGGGTTTTAAAAATTTATACATCGCAGACCTTGATGCTATCATGTACGGAAAACTCAATCTTCTTCTTCTTAAAGATATGAAAGAAAAAACTGGAATAGACGAAATCATGGTTGATGTTGGAACCTACAGTTACACCAAAACTGAAAAGATTCTTAAAACAGGTATCTCAAAAATTGTTGTAGGAACAGAAACCCTTCAATCAACTCTGGATTTGATCAAGGTTTTGGAGAAAATTAAAGCTGAAAAAATTGTTGTTAGTTTAGACTTGATAAACGGAAAATTGTTGACAAAATGTGTTGAATTAAAAGAAAAACCGCTTGACATGGTTTCCATGCTTTTTGAAAATTTTGGTGTGAAAATGCTCATAGTTTTAGAGTTATCTAAAGTGGGCAGTGGGGAAGGCCCAAATTTTAACGTTGTGGAGAAAATTTTGCAGAAAATTCATGTTCCGTTGATTGTAGGTGGAGGTATAAGAAACATGGAAGATATTTTAAAGTTAGAAAAGATGGGGGTTTATGGTGTTTTAATCGCAACTGCTTTACATAACGGAAAAATTAGAAGGGAAGATTTAAAACAGTTTTTAGGTTAGGAGGAAAACTTAGTGAAACTTCTTGTCAGTGTTTTAGATGAAATAGAAGCTCAAGAAGCAGTGGAAGGTGGAGTTGACATTGTTGATGTTAAAAACCCAGTTGAAGGTGCTTTAGGTGCAAGTCTACCAAGAATAGTAGAAGCAGTAAAAAAGGTTGTACCAAAAAATGTTGAACTGAGTATGGCTGTCGGGGATGTTCCAGACCTACCTGGAACCGTCTCCCTAGCTGTTTTGGGAGCAATCCAACTTGGAGTAGATTATGTCAAGGTTGGTCTTTATGGTCCTAGAACCATAGAAAGGGCTTATTGTTTGATGAAGGAAGTTTGTGAAGTTGTTAAGTTTTACGGACCAAAAACAAAAATTGTTTTAACTGGTTATGCAGATTTTAGGAGAGTAGGATGTTTAAGTCCACAAGAGATTCTTAAAGTTGCAGAAAAAGTGGATATAGATGTTTTAATGATAGACACTAAAGTAAAAGATGGAAAAAGCTCTTTTGAGTTCTTAGATGAAAACGAACTAAAATCTTTTACGAAGAAGGCTCATCAAATGAATCTAACTGTAGCTTTAGCGGGTTCTTTAAGCAAAAACGATGTTATGAAGGCTGGTAGAATTGGTGTTGATATTGTTGGATTTAGGAGTACAGTTTGTGGTGGGGATAGGATTAACGGTAGAGTACAACGAAAACTTGTTGAAGAACTTACCCAACTAGTTTCTAAGTTTTAAGGATTTATTTTTGTATATATAGTTGGTTTCTCTTCCAAAATTTTTCTTATACGAACCGGGTAGTAACCGTTTACAACGTAAGAGTCTGTTCTAAACTTTTGGATAAGCTTAGGAGCAAATTTATCAACACAAGTTCTTGTATTCCATTTTAAAAGTTCGGTTGTGGATATTTCTTTTAAGAAGTTTGAAGACGGATTTGTTTTTGGGTTTTCCGTAAAAATTCCGTCAACATCAGTTACCAAAAGAAGCTTTTTTGCTTTAATTTTAGCTGCTACATAAGCAGCTATGGAGTCAGAAGTTACTTCCCATGAAGGTTTAAGAAGTTTTGTCTTAAGAACTAATCTTGACGGTATAAGAACAGGTAAAACTTTTAGAGAAGCAGTTTTTTTTGCTTCTTTTAAACCGTATACGATACGTGAATTTGGTATAAGGTCAGCTAGAAAAAAGCCATACTGGTCCATGCCTAAAACAGCCATTGTATGAGTTGTTTTTGCAGAAATCCGGTAAGTCCTGTCCAGTATCCTTACAACATCAGCAAAAACACCACCACCAGGTATCACAAGAATCCTGTAAAATCTGCTAAACCTTGCCAGTTGAAGACAGAAGTTTCTTAAGTTTTTTGGTTTTTCAGCTAAACTTCCTCCAACCTTTATGACTGCATCCATAAGTTCTTCCCCCTTTCAAGTCTATTTAAAACCATCAACGTAAGAGCAGCAGCAGGAGTATTCTCTGAAATCTTTAACTTTGTTAATTTTTCAATGTCGACAATGTTTCTGAAACCAGCTTCTTTAGCTGCTTTTTCAGCCAAGATTTTTTTCCCTATACCTGTAACTACTATGGATAGTTCCTTTTTGGGTGTTTTATGAGTTCTATTGTAAACATTTTTAAGAGCTTCAGCTACCTGTTTAATCTGTCTAACATAGATAAACCTACTTATCTTTTTGATTTTCTTTTCATCAAGCATTTTTAAATCGGCACAAACTATCCTTGCAATCCTAGCCATAGCTTCCCTTTTTGATTTTCCCCTCCCATCCGCCGTTTCCGTTGTATATTCTTCCTTTTTAAGGTTACCAAGAACTAGATGAACATCACCTGTAGAAGCAAAAAATTCTGAAGAAACTCTTACAAACTTTTTTCCAATGGGTACAATGTTTGTTATCGTGGACAGATTTGTTCTTAGAATTCCTGTGTAGATAAGTTCATCGTAAGCAAGTCTTTCAAGGTCAGTTTTTCCTCTAACAACAACTTGATGGTTGACTATGGGAATTACATCTGTGGTTGTGCTTCCAACATCAACAACCATGGAATTTACCGTAAAACGGGATACAAGCCATCCTGTTGCCATCCAGTTTGCTGAAGCAACCTTGTAAGGTTTTCTTCTAGCTTCTTCTACTGGGAGAAGATTACCTTCCACATCAAGTACAAAGATGGGTGTCGAAGAAAAGATTCTTTGAACACAGTCTAAAACGTGGTTTACACCTTCTTCCTTGGTAAAGTAGACATCAGAAACTTCAGCAGTCATAGTAACACCAACAACATCTACCTTTCTGTTTTTAACTATCTTAAGAACAGCGTCTTGAACAGCATGTTTAAGATTCTTCTTTCCTTTAATCCACAAAGGGAAAAAAACGTTAACGGTTCTTATTGTTAAGGGTGGTGTTTGCTCTGATTCTATGAAAGCTACCTTAATGTTTGCTCCTCCAACATCTAAACCTACAACATTCATTAGAAGGCATATTTGTATAAAGGAGTATTTTAGGAGTTAGGAAAGAACAAATTCTAATAAAAGTTTGTCAACTTAGTTTTCTCTGGAAAACAGGTTGAAAGGGAAAAGGTACAAAACCATAAAAATTCAGTTTGAGTACTGGAAGCCAGGAACAAATATCGTTGATAGAATAGTCAAGATATTGAAAGGGAAAGTTAAAGATGGTGATGTTGTTGTTTTGTCGGAGAAGGCGTTATCCGTAGCTTTAGGATACGTTGCCGATGAAAGTTTGATTAAACCAACTGTTTTATCAAAGTTTTTTACGTTTTTTTGGATGCGTCTGGTATGGGGTTATCTGTTGGGACATTTATGTAAGCTGAAAACATCCACAATCCGTTGGCTTAGAACCTACCCAATTAACAATGGAGCTGCCCATAAACAATTAACTTTGAAAGTTACCGGATTAGCTCAAACATTAAAACCCTTTTCTGAAGGAGGAATTGATGCAAGTAATTTACCTCATAACTTTGTTAGTCTACCCATAATGAATCTTCAAGAAAAAACAGACTGTCTAAGAAAAAAACTGGAAAATGACCTAAACATAAAGTTAACACTGATGGTTGTTGATAGTGACAGACTTTATATTTCTAAGAATAAAAAAATTCCATTAAAACTTTCAACTAGAAAAACATGTTGTAAAACTGTTCTTTCTCTAGGTTTTTTAGCTTATCTTGTAGGAAGAATTTTTAGGAAAAGATTTAAACCAACCGCAACTCCCCTAGCTATCTCTGGGAGGAATTTTTCAGACGAGGAAGTTCTAACGATAGCGGAAATTGCTGATAGGGTTAGAGGATACGGTTCAGGTCGTACTGTTTTTGAGATGGCAGAATATTTTAAAGCTCCTGTAGATAGAGTTACGTGGGAAATGTTGGAAAAAATTAGACATTATCCTGTTGTTGTTGTACGAACACAAAATTAGGACAGTATTTTTTTAGCAGCTTCAACAGCTTCTTTGTTCATGATTTTGTAGGGTCCAAGTTTACCACCAAAGTTGACAGCCGTTATCTTTTTCACTCCCTTCACTTCAGAAGCTGCTAATATTCCTACACCTTGAGCTATCTTTACGGCTTCAACGTTAAGCCCATTGATAACTATCTCTAGAATACTGTTTACACCCGACGGAACCTTTGAATCTGGAACTTTATCACGGATAGTTGGACAGAACAGATGGTTGGTTGATGCAGGAAGTTTAGGATACTTTAATGAACCAACTTTTGAACCACTACGTACAATTCCTCCCGGGAAAGGTAGAACAACTTTCTTACATCGATTTCTTATGGCTTCTACAGCTTTCATAGCTCCTTCAAGTGTTGATTTTTCATCTTCACCCATAACGATAATGTTACCACCTGCAACAGCTTTGACTGCTCCCAATGTGTCTTCAACTAAAAACCATCCTTGCATTACAGGAATTCTAATCATCTTCCGATTGTACAAGGATTCTACAGTTTCAAATCCATCACCAAATTTTCCGATGGCATTTCCAATGTTCATCTTTCTTTTTGTTTCTGGAAGCCCATCAAAAGCAGCGGTGGTTGGACATGTAAGGATACATTGACCTAATCTAGCTAAAACCTGAAATTTAAGTTCAGGTATGGTTCGATGGTAGATATGAATAAGTATACCGGGTCTCCCGTCAGGAGTTTTGTTTTCATCAACAAATCTTTCTATTCCTGCTTCAGCCGGAGACATTATGATAGAACTGGCAAATCCTGTGGTTACTTGTGCGGCTGTTAAAGCCCATTCTTTGTTAGCAGCTGTTA
Source organism: uncultured Candidatus Bathyarchaeia archaeon (assembly GCA_964573765.1). Taxonomy (GTDB): domain Archaea; phylum Thermoproteota; class Bathyarchaeia; order Hecatellales; family Hecatellaceae; genus CAZNLG01. The sequence goes on from CAZNLG010000015.1 coordinate 10,946, forward strand.
TAAGTATTCTTGTGCCAGCCATGGGAAAAGCTTCAGCAAAAGTATCTTCTACTTCAACCTCACCAACCTTAAACGAAGACATTTTTCATTCAATCTCTCCATATATTGTTTAATGGATATTTATAGGTTTAGGATTCTATGTTTAGGGTCAGTTTTATTTTAACTTCTTTATTTGCTAAGATTTATGTATGATTTCCAAACTAATTTAGTTGTGAAACACATGGGAGAAACCTTTGGGGGTTGTTATTAAAACATGTCCTCTCAAACTGTTAGAGTTGGAATTCTTAAACTTGGATGTGTAGGTACAGCACCACTTATGGAGTATCTTTTAGATGAACGTGCTGACAGAACCGACATAAAAGTTAGAATTGTAAGTTCAGGAGCAAAAATGGACCCTGAAGAAGCAGAAGAAGTTACAAAAGAAATGTTAAATCTTAAACCAAATTTTGTAGTCGTGGTAAGTCCAAATGCTTCTCTTCCCGGACCTGCAAAAGCAAGGGAAATATTAAAAGAAGCAGGACTTCCTGTTATAGTTGTTTCCGACAGTCCAGCAAAAAAAGTAGTAAAGGACTTGGAAGCTAAAGGTTTTGGCTACATAATCGTGGAAGCAGACTCTATGATTGGTGCTAGAAGAGAATTTTTAGACCCTACAGAAATGGCTTGTTTTAACTCAGATATAATCAGAGTTTTAGCTGTAACTGGTGTTTACAATCTTCTGGTTAGGGAACTTGATAAAGTTATTCAAGCATTTAAAGAAGGAAAAGAACCTGAACTTCCAAGGTTTGTTGTTGACAAGACTAAAGCTGTTGAAGCTGCAGACCTTCAAAATCCCTACGCAAAAGCAAAGGCTATGGCTGCATATGAAGCTGCAAGGAGAGTGGGAGACCTAAACGTTGAAGGATGTTTTAAACTTCAAGAACGTGAAGCCTACATACCTGTTGTTGCTACGGCTCATGAATTGATGAGTTATGCTTCTAAACTTGCAGCTGAAGCTCGTGAGATAGAAAAATACAGTGACACACTTATAAGAAAACCCCACGCAAAAGATGGAACATTGTTAACCAAGGTTAAATTACTTGAAAAACCTGAGAAAAAGTAGATTAAAGTAAATGTGTAAAGGGAAATGAAAATGTTTACCCTTATTACTGGACGAACATTAGACCAAGGAAAAAACATGGAGATTGGAAAGTTTACAAAGGAGTACATGGATAAGGTTGCTATCTGTGAAATCAACCAAGAAGACTTAAAGAAGTTGGGTGTAAAAAACGGTTCAAACGTGAAGGTTAAAACTTCCTACGGAGAAGTTGTTGTAAAAGCTGTTGCTTCAACCACCAGTAGTTCGGGTGTTGTTTTTATACCTATGGGTCCTTGGGCAAACATGGTTGTTAACCCAGACACACAAGGTTCAGGTATGCCAACCTTAAAAGGGGTAAAAGCAGAAATTGAACCTACATCTGAACCTATATCTTCCATCCATCAACTTCTCCAAAAATTCCATAAAAAACCAGTTGAAATAAAACAGACAACTTCTTCAAATCCGGCTTCAAAAGATATATCTTTTAAAAATGTTGTTTGTTGTTTTTGTGGTTGTACTTGTGATGACTTGGAAGTTACCATTAAAGATTCAAAGATTGTAGGAGTTAAAAATGCATGTGCCATAGGTATGGCTAAACTTCTAAACTATGGGAAAGAAAGAGTCTATAAGCCTATGATTAGAAAAAATGGGGAGTTTGTTGAAGTTAGCATGGAAGAAGCTATAGAAGCCGCCGCAAAAATTCTTGCAAATGCTAAGTATCCTGTTCTTTATGGTTGGAGTTCAACTTCAAATGAAGCTATGCGTATTGGTGTTCGTTTAGCAGAGTTAACTGGAGGGATACTGGACAATACGGCTGTTTGTTGCCATGGTCCAACCATTCTGGGAACTCAACAAAGTGGAGTTGTTAAAGCAACCCTTGGTCAAATGAAGAACAGAGCAGACCTTATAGTTTATTGGGGAGGTAACCCCCTGTATGCTCATCCAAGACATACCGTCCGTTATTCTGCTATGGCTAAAGGAAGATTTATTGAAGGACGTAAAAACAGAAAAGTTGTGGTTGTTGATGTTAGACCTTCACCAACGTCAAAGATAGCAGATTTGTATGTTCAAGTTGAGCCTAACAGGGACTATGAGTTGTTGACAGCTTTACGTATGGTTGTTAGAAACCATACTGTTGAAGCTCCTTCTGTTGCTGGTGTACCCACAGAGAAAATATACGAATTGGCTGATATGCTTAGGTCAGCTAAATTTGGAGTTATCTTCTTTGGTATGGGTGTAACAATGACTCAGGGTAAGGGAAGAAACATTGAAGAAGCAATAAAACTTGTTCAAGACCTTAATGAGTGGACAAAATTTGTAATATTAGCTATGAGAGGTCATTTCAATGTAGCTGGAACAAACCAAGTTATGACATGGCTTACAGGTTTTCCCTATGCCATAGACTTTAGTTTGGGTTATCCAAGACACAATCCTGGTATTACTTCTTCAACGGATGTATTAGTGAGAGGAGAAGCTGATGCTGCTTTGATTATTGCTTCAGACCCTGCATCACATTTCCCACAGAAAGCTGTTGAACATTTAACAAAGATACCGACAATAGTTATAGACCCAAGATGGAGTCCTACTTCAATATTGGCTGATGTGTTTATTCCTTCAACATTCGTTGGAATAGAAACTGAAGGTACGGTTTACCGGATGGATGGTGTACCTTTAAGGGTTAAAAGGCTGGTTGAACCCCCACCTGGAATTCTTACCGATGAAGAAATTCTGGAGAAGTTGGTTGAGAGAGTTGAAGCTATAAAGTTTGGGGGGTGAAAATTTTTGGAGTATTTGATCAAGAATGGATTTGTCTACGACCCTATCAACGGTATTAAAGGAGAAAAAATGGATATTGCAGTAAAAGATGGAAAGATTGTTTCCACGACTTCTCTTAGTTCTGATGCAAAAGTTGTGGATGCTAATGGAATGGTTGTTATGCCTGGTGGTATCGACATACATTCACATATTGCCGGACCAAAAGTAAATGCTGGAAGAATCATGAGACCTGAAGACCATTACAAAGTATACATGAGAATGATTCCGAAGGTTAGAAGACCCGGAACTGGTAAAACAACACCAAGTACAAACATTATTGGGTATAAGTATGCCCGGATGGGTTGGACAACAGTTTTTGAACCTGCAACCCCACCCTTAGAAACAAGACATACACATGAAGAGTTAGATGATATACCAATTTTAGATAAAGGTTGTTTCCCACTTTTGGATTCAAACTGGTTTGTTCTTGATTATCTCCAAAACAAGGAATATGAGAAATGTGCAGCATTTGTAGGCTGGATCATGAATGCCATGAAAGGATATGCAGTAAAAATTGTCGACCCAGGTGTGGCTGAAGCTTGGAGTAGAGGTGGAGGAATCGGTCTTTCTCTTGACGACCAGATTCCAGGATATAATCTAACTCCAAGAGAAATCATCAGAGGTTTATGTAGGGTTAACAGTATGCTTAAACTTCCACATCCTATTCATGTCCACTGTAATAGACTTGGTTTTCCTGGAAACTATACGTGTACATTGGATACTATGGATGCTGTTTCGGATTTAGGTTTAAACCAAGATTCACCTATAATCCATATAACACATGTTCAGTTTACCGGTTATAGTGGTGAGAGTTGGACAAGTTTGGGTAGTGGAGGGGAAGAAATAGCAAAATATGTAAACAACCATAAACATGTAAGTCTGGATTTAGGTCAAATCGTTTTTGGTGATGCAACAACGATGACTGCAGATGCACCCTTTGAATTTGTTCTACATCATCTTGCACCGGGAAGATGGACTAGTACCGATGTTGAAGCTGAAACTTCAGCGGGTATTGTACCGTATAGGTACAAGAAGAAAAATTTTGTAAACACTGTTCAATGGTGTATAGGGTTGGAAGTTGCTCTCCTGGTTAAAGACCCTTGGAGAATTTTCCCAACAACAGACCATCCTAATGCTGGACCGTTTACAAGTTATCCAACTGTAATTTCATGGTTGATGAGTAAAAAGGCTCGAGAAAAAATGTTTGAACAAGTTAACCGAAGAGGTTTAAGAAGAACGGTTCTTCCAAGTCTTGACCGAGAATACGACCTTTACGAAATAGCCATAATTACAAGAGCTGCAGGTGCAAAAATCTTAGGTTTACCCGGGAAAGGTCATCTTGGAATAGGAGCCGATGCGGATATTGCCATCTACAACATAAACCCTGAGAAGATAGACCTATCTAAGGATTATGAAACATTGGTTAAAGCCTTAAAACGCGCAGCTTACACCTTCAAAAACGGTGAGATGATCGTTAAGGATGGAGAAATCCTACGTCATACTTATGGTGAAACCTATTACGTTAAACCGAAGATTCCAGAAGACCTGTTAAAAGCTACGTTGGAAGAAGTGGAGAAAAAGTTTAAGGAATGGTACAGTATCAGTTTTGAAAACTATGTAATCGGAGACCATGAGCTTAGAGCCATCAAACCAGTTTCTGTTAAAACTAGTCTTAAATAGGGTGGTGAAAAAATGACGGCTGAAAAACCAGAATTTAAGGAAGTAAGATTAAAACCAAAATACGAATTTAAAGTCCCCGTTGAAAGTAAATATATTTCTCCAGATGTTTTTGCTGCAAAACAGGTAGAAGAAATAGAGAAGTTACCTGTACACGAAGGAAACACAAAAAGGTCTTTAGGGGAACTGTTTAAGATTGAAGGAGAACCCGGAAAAAGTCCGGTTGAAACTCATATAATCATTGAAGGAAACGTCCGTACCCTACGTAGGGTAGGAGAAGGTATGACTGAAGGTAAGATAACCATAAACGGTGATGTAGGTCATTACTTGGGAATGAAAATGAAAGGAGGAACAATAATAGTTCAGGGAAATTCAGGATTATGGTTAGGTAGTAAAATGAAGGGAGGAATCATTGAAGTTTTTGGTGATGTTGGAGACTGTGTAGGTGGAGCGTGGAGGGGTGAAAAACCTGGAAAAGGAATGAAAGGAGGAACAATAATAGTTCATGGGAATTGTGGTGCTGAAGTTGGAAGAGGTATGGCTGGTGGAGCAATCCTTGTTGATGGAAATGCAGGACCTCTCGTGGGAGTTGACATGACAGGTGGAAGTATAGGAATAAAAGGTAATTGTGAAGGAAAACCTGGTGCAAGAATGCTTGGAGGTAGAATAGTAATTCTTGGTCATGTACCGGAAGTTCTTCCAAGCTTCTACATAGATGATGTAAGAGAATCACCAATAAAAGTTGGACCTGAAAAGCTTCCGGGTCCGCTTTACGTCTTCACAGGGGATGTTTTAGCTGATGTAAAATGTGGTGGTAGACTACTCGTTTCAGTTAAGAACAATCCACATCTTAAGTTTTATGA
>CAZNLG010000016.1:0-16283 GCA_964573765.1 uncultured Candidatus Bathyarchaeia archaeon
AACATAAGCTTCAACAAGTTTTTGGTTGTTTAAATAAAAGCCTTGGATAACAATGTCTCTAAAGAATTTTTCTTTACTGTCTTCCGGGTCACCTGGAAAACCCATTTCATGTAAACTTTTACCATCTAACGCAAGGTCAGCGCCAGCTAAAGGAGTTACACCACTTCTTGCAGGGCGGCCTTTTGAAACAAGAATTGTTTTTACACCACGATTACTGGCTTCTATGGCTGCTCTTAAACCAGCTCCACCACCACCAACAACCAGAACATCAGCTTTAAAAGTTTTAAAACTCAAATTTTTAGACCTCCTCTTAACCTTAAAAGCAACCTACAAAATTTTAATCTTTCTATGTGGAAACTTTAGGTCAAAAATTTTAGTGCTGTTAAAGCATAAACCTTAGCTGAAGCCACTAAATGGTCTACAACTACATACTCGTCTGGAGTATGAGCTTTTTCCATGGTTCCAGGTCCATAAATAACCGTGGGCATAACTTTGTTAAGAAAACGCATGTCAGTTACACCGGTAAGTCCAGTTACCGTTGGAAGTTTACCTAAAACTTCTTTGATGGATTCTTTAAGAAAAAGACAAACTTTTTCATTTGGGGAAGTATAAGCTGCTTCAGCTCTAAGAAGAATTTCTGTTTCAACCTTAAGTTCTGGGTCTTCCTTTTTTAAACTTTCAATTGTTGTAAGGATTTCTTTTTCCACTTCTTCAAGAGTTTCTTCAGGTATAAACCTTCGGTCTAAAGTAAAACTACATCTATCAGGAACTATGTTTATCTTAATCCCACCCTGAATAACTCCTCCAATGTTTATGGTTGGGGTTTTAGAAATTTCTTCCATGGGAACGTTTGTAATCCTATGCTTAAATTTTTCTTTAAGCTTTTGAAGTTCAACGATTATTTTTGCAGCTTTTTCCACAGAATTTACTCCAAGATGGGGTATACTTGCATGAGCAGCTTTACCCAAAGTTGCGATTTTCATCCATAAAGTTCCCTTATGAGCTACACATATTTTTTCAATTCCCGAAGGTTCACCGAGGATAGCTCCATCCCCCTTTAACAAATTATTTTCAACAAGATAACCCACACCAGTAAGTCCACCAGTCTCTTCATCCGGTGTTACTGAAACCACCAAGCTACCTTTTAGGTCTACACCAGAATCTTTTATCGCCTTAACCGCAATAACCATTGCAGCTAGAGCACCCTTCATATCAGAAGAACCCCTACCATACAACCGTCCATCCACAAATCTTGGGTTAAAAGGTTCAACGGTCCAACCTTCCCCTGCAGGAACAACATCATAATGACCGCTAAGATGAAAAACAGGTTTAGAGAGAGAACCCTTAAACGTACCAATTACGTTTATTCTGGGTAGTTCTAAGTTTAACTCCTTCAGTTTTTGTTTAGGAACCTTAACCATTTCTACTTCTAAACCAGCTTCATCCATTTTTTTGGCTAAAAGTTCACATATTTCCGGATAATTTTCACCAGGAGGGTTTACTGTTGGTATACGGATAAGGTCTGATGTAAAATCAACAATCTCCTTATACATGTTTTCTATACGGGTGGATATTTTTCTAAAACTCAACTTTTTAACCTACTTACTTTTAGGGTGGTCTATTAAGGAAATGAAGGAACATCCAACTAGATAAAAATTTAACAAAACAGGTTTATGGAGATAAAGCTTCTTTTTTGATAGTTTTTGTTGAAACAAACATTTAAGATGTTATGGCAAACTAACTAAGTTAAGAAGAAGCTTTGTAAGAAGAACTAGGTAACTTAAATTTGGTAGGGTAGCCCTTGAACGTCTACATGTTTAGAGTAGAAAACCCTGAAAACCTTGATGAGGTTGTTAGAAATGCTCTTGAAAGTTTAAACTGGAAACGTTTTATAGAGAAAGATGATAAAGTTTTGGTTAAACCGAACTTTCTTGTAAGTCCAAAGGTTGGGGTTACAACTTCCCTAGATTTAGTTAGAAGTCTGGTTAGTATTTTGAAGGAGAGAACTTCAAATGTATTTATTGGTGAAACAGAATCCATAGGTAAGGACCTTGATAAAATTATTGAAGAAGTTGACTTGGGTTGTGAATTTGTTAACTTAAGTAAAGATAAAACTGTTGTTGTCAAAGGCGAGTATGGTGTTTATAGGCTTCCAGAATTAGCTTTAAATTCAAAACTTGTAAATGTTCCTATTCTAAAGACACATGCCCTCACAAAAGTTACCTTAGGTGTGAAAAATCTTTTTGGTTTAATTCAAGATAAAGATAAAAGAAGTTACCATTGGAAGATAGAAGGAATTTTACTTGACCTTTACAGAATTTTTAAGCCAAAACTAAACATTTTAGATGCTGTCTATTCGATGGATGGTTATGGTCCAGTGAGTGGTAGAGTTAGACCTACCTTCCTTCTTGTAGCTTCAAACGATGCTTTAACTTTAGACTTAGCCACATGTAGGTTTGTTGGTTTAGACCCAACCACCGTAGACCATCTAAAGATGATTATGGAACATGAAAAAAACGTTGAGTATAGGTTGGTGGGAGACCTAAAATTTGGGTGGGATTTTAAGGTTCCGGATACAAGGTGGGAAAAGAAGCTTGCATTCTTCCAACACTACTGGTTTACAAGGATTTTAGCAAACCGGTTTACACTAAAAATCATGAAAAAACTGTTAGGTTTGGACCGTAAAAAATGATATGTAGGAAAAAAAATATAGACTTTTTTAATTATGGTAGTTTTAAATGGGCAGTCCAGATGAGACTGTAGTTTGTGTTATTCCAACTTATAATGAAAAACAAAATTTGAAAACGTTAATTCCAAGTCTTCAAGAAATATTTAGAAAAAATAAGTTGAATGGAGTTATACTTGTTGTGGATGACCATTCACCTGATGGTACAGGTCAACTTGTAAAAGAATTTTCAAAAAGATATGGTAATGTTTACTTGGTCTCTCAACCTAAAAGAATGGGTTTGGGTTTAGCTTATAAAACTGGTTTTACCTATGCTCTGGAAAAACTAAACGGTAAAGTAATCATCCAAATGGATGGAGACTGTTCCCATAACCCTACCTACATGAGTAATTTTCTGGAAAAGATAAATGAAGGTTACGATGTTATTGTTGGTTGTAGATATATTGAAGGTGGAGGCATCATAGGTTGGAGTTTAAGAAGAAAGCTTATCAGTAGATTGGCAAACAACATTGCAAGGTTGTTAACTGGTATTAAACTAAACGACCTAACTAATGGTTACAGAGCTTTTACGAATCAAGCTTTGAAAAAAATCAACCCCAACAAGCTGAACTCAAAAGGGTTTGATTTTCAAATGGAAGTTTTATTTATGGCAAAAAAATCTGGATTAAAAATAGCGGAAGTACCGCTTGTTTTTGTAAACCGTAGAAAAGGAAAATCAAAACTAACTTTTGAAGAAATATTAAAATTTTCTTTAACATGTCTACGGTTATCTGTTCAAAGAATCTCACAACGACAGTTTTTAAGAAAAGAAATACCGAAAACATAATTAACGTTTTTTGATAAGTCTCGATCAGAGGTCTTTATCATGGAGCTTAAAGTGGGTAAAGCTAAGGTTTGTTTGGTAAAGGGGGATATCACCGAACAGACAACCGATGCAATCGTAAACGCTGCAAACCCAAGTTTGATGGGAGGCGGTGGAGTAGATGGAGCCATCCATAGGAAAGGTGGATCAAAAATTCTGGAAGAATGTAAAAGGATACGTAAAACTGAGTGGCCTGATGGTTTACCAACAGGAAAGGCCGTAATTACTTCAGGGGGGAACCTAAAAGCTAAGTATGTTATTCATACGGTTGGACCCATATGGCGTGGAGGAAACCAAGGAGAACCTGACCTATTAGCAGAAGCTTACCTAAATTCGTTAAAGTTGGCTGTATCTAAAGGTTTGAAAACCATAGCATTTCCATCGATCAGTACGGGAGCCTACGGTTATCCCATTGAAAAAGCATGTAAAATTGCATTAAAAACTGTGAAAGAATTCTTAGAAAAAGAAGATAAACTAGATGAAGTAGTTTTTGTTTTATTTACTCAATCTGACTTAGAGACCTATGAAAAAGCCGCAAAAGAAATTTTCAACATCCAATAAGTGTGGCAAGGTTACAAAAACTTAAATTTTTAACTTTTAGTTTTAAAACTAAAAAGTTTGAAGGTTTTTGAAGTTAACTCGTTAACAGGAAAAGTGATGCGAGGGTAAAGTATAGAGTTAGTCCAGTTATATCGGCTATCGTTGTGATTAATGGTGCTGAAATTGTTGCTGGGTCGATTTTTATTTTTGCCGCTAAAATTGGAAGTAAACCTCCGATTATACTTGCAACAAAAACTATCGCTATTATCGCCACAGAAAGTATGATAGGTACTTCAATGTTTTTGGATATTAGAAAACCAAGAACGAAAACTATAGGAGAAAGAATTAAACCAAGACAAAGAGAAACAACAGACTCCTTGATAGTTATCTTTAAAACATCATAAACTGTAACATCCCCGGTTGCTAGACTTCTTATGATAAAAGATGCGGATTGAGAACCAACGTTTCCACCAACATCATCAAGTAATGGTATAAAGAAGGATAAAGCAACTATTGCTGAAATAACAGATTCAAAATTACTCAGAATGTTAACCGTTATTGCTTCAAGCAGGCAAAGAATTATAAGCCATACAGCCCTCTTCTTAACAAGCTCAGATATTCTGGCTGTAAGGTATGGAGACTTAACAGTTTCTACGTAACCTCCAAACCTTTTTAGTTTTTCATCACTTTCTTCAACAACTACATCCACAACGTCATCAATTGTTACAGCTCCCAAAAGTTTCCCCTTATCATCGACTACTGGTAATTCTAGAAGGTCGTATCTAGCCATTATCCTCGCAACTTCTTCTTGGTCTAGTAGGGGGTGTACAGTTATCGTTGGTTTACGTACTACTTCACCAATTTTCTTATCTCTAGAGGTTACAAGTAAATCTCTAACACTGATGATCCCAACCAGTTTTTCCTGTGAATCAACAACATAGATGTTATGGTTTGTATCGTATCCCCCAAACTTTGTTTCAACATTATATTCATCAACAACTCTTCTAACCGAAGTATCTACATGGAAAATGGGTATTCGGTTTGTCATCAACCCGCCAGCAGTGTCTGGAGGATAAGCTAAAAGAGGTTTAACTTCTTCCTTCTTCCACTCGGGTAATTCTTCGAGTAAACTTTTCCGTTGGGCAATAGGAAGCTTACCGATCAAGTCTGAGAGTTCATCGGAAGGTAACTCTGAAAGTATCTTAACAAATCTACTTCTGTTCATACTGGTAGCTAATTCTTTTGTTGTTTCTGCTGGAAGTTTAGCTATAAATTCCTTTATAACATCGTCAGGTAAGAGGAGGATTAACTGTAAACTTTCATCTTTGGATAAACGTTCAATTATTAGGGGAAAATCTTTAGGTTTAATTTTCTTAAGTAAACTTTTGACAGCCATTCTTTCTCTTCTAACAAACTTTACAGCTTCATCCATAATTTTGGCCAAATCTTCACCGGACAACCTTAAAACATCTCCCAAACAAGTTGTTAACATCTCCTTGGTTAAAGGTAACTTTCTTATAGGTTTTTTCATGATAAGGTTGTATTTGAAAAAAAATGATTCTTCAAAAAGAGTTAAAAAAGATGTCAAAAAGCAAAATCTTGGAAGTTTTTAAACTTTTCAACAAAAACTGGTGGGTTGTAGATGGGCTATGGTTTTCAGTTGTAGAAGAAGAATTTGGTTTAGAAACTGTACAAAAAGTAAACCTTAAGGTTTCCGAAAGAATGGCCCCGGTCCTGGCTAAAAACATAACAGAGTTTTTGGGTTTAAGGAAAGATAAAATTTCAGACTTAACTAAAGCCTTAAAATTTTTACCATGGCTAACCATCCAAAAAACTCAAATTAAGGTTTTGAACAAAAACGAAGCTCTTTTTAGTGTTATTGAATGTATACCACAAAAAACAAGAATTAAAAAGGGTTTAAAGGAATTCCCATGTATAGACTTAGGATTAACATTCTTTACAAGGTTTGCCCAAACAATAAATCAAAAGGTAAAAGTTGAATGTGTTACATGTCCACCTAAACCACATCCAAAAAATCTATGGTGTCAATGGAGATTTAAGTTAGAAAAATGTTAAGCTTCTTTTTCTAAGTCTTCCAAGCATTTTAAAAGTTTTCTAAGTTGATTTAACTTTTTCAATTTTTCAACCCTTGGCACATAGGGGACAGAAAGAGGGTCTTCTTCAACCTTGTCAATTATCTTTAAAACATCATCTAAAGACAATTGCTTTTGACTTATCTCTCCTTTTATAACTTCAAAAATTTGTCTTAAACTGATGTCCTGTTCACTAAGATAATCGATCAAAAAGCTTCTAACAAGTCTAACATCGGGTGAAAACATTTTTCCTAAAATTTTTTTGGGAGTTTTTAGCCTATTAGGATAACTGTCTAGTTTAATTTAGTGTTAACTTTAAAATTCTAAAAAGAAGGGAGAAAAACGTTAAAGTGTACTTAATGCTGAAAAAAGACTTAAGTTAATAAGGAAAAAACGAGCTATTTAAAGTATGGAAACCTGTAAAATTGTTTCTTATTTAGGGATAGAAGCTGAACGTCTTGGTAGACCTGGTTGTCAAGGTGCAAAAGCTAGACGTTTAATATCAGAAGAAGATGGTTCAAAAAATTTTCATGCACGAATAATAGAAATTTTACCTTCAGGAATGATACCTCCACATAAACATGACCATGAACATTGTGCCTTTATTTTGGAAGGAAAATGTATTATTGTTTGTGGAGGAAAAGAAAAAACAGCAGAAACAGGTTCTGTTGTTTTTATACCTTCAGATGTTATACATTCTTGGCATAACAAGACAAATAAGGTTACAGTCTTTTTTCTTGTAGATGTCTTTCCCAGTCTAAGTTAACTTCCAACATAACTTACTTTTTTGAAACAGTTGTTTAAGAGGAATTTACTTGACATCTGAGAAGGTTTTGTTTTCTTGGAGTGGTGGTAAGGAAAGTGCTCTTTCACTTTACAAGATTCTGGAGAGTGGAAAGTATGAAGTTTTAGCTTTACTGGTCACCGTTACAGAAGATTATGGTAGGGTTAGTATGCATGGTGTACGTTTTCCCCTAATCAAAAAGCAAGCAGAAGCTATGGGTTTAAACCTTGAAAAAGTAGCTATTTCAAAAGATTCTTCCGATGAAGAATATGAAGCCAAAATGAGGGATTTACTTACCAAATACCGAAGAATGGGGGTTTCTTCCGTGGTTTTTGGAGATGTGTACCTAGAAGATGTAAGGAAACGTAGAGAAAACAATCTTTCAAAAGTGGGGATAAAGGGGATTTTTCCTTTGTGGAAGGAAGACACTAAGAAGCTTGCTCAAGAGTTTATCAAGTTGGGTTTTAAGGCAATTGTTACATGTGTGGACTCAAGAATTCTTAACAAAAGTTTTGTTGGAAAACAGTTTAACGAACATTTTTTAGCTAAACTTCCTTCAAATGTTGACCCCTGTGGGGAGAATGGAGAATTTCATTCTTTTGTGTTTGATGGCCCGATATTTAAGAAAAAAGTCGAATATAGAGTTGGAGAAACTGTTCTAAGGGATTCCTTCTATTTTTGTGATTTACTACCTGTCTAGTTTTCCATAAAGGTTGATTTAAAGCTAAAAATGAAGCTTATTTCTATTAGTGGGGAGGTGAGCTAAAAAATGAAAATTGTATACCATGAAAAGTTTAAAGAAGTTTATTCAGGTGACCCGGCCGCCAGTCCTGGAAGAATTGAATGTATTCTTAAGGAACTTAAAAATGGTTATGAGTTTGCCAAACCTGAACCAGCAACCGAAGAAGACCTTAAACTTATTCATACGGAAACTCACATAGGATACGTTAAAAGGATCGGAGTGTATGAAATAGCTGTTTTAGCTGTTGGGGGAGCCTTAAAAGCGGGAGAGATTGCTGTTAAGGGTGAACCAGCGTTTGGTTTAATTAGACCACCAGGTCATCATGCAAGTCCAGACCATTGTTGGGGTTTCTGTTTTTTCAACAACATAGCCATAACGGTGGAAAAACTTAGGAAGCTTGGAAAGGTTAATCGTGTTCTTATAGTTGATTTTGATTTACACTATGGGGATGGAACTGAGAATGCTTTTAGAGGGAAATCTAACGTAATCTATTATCATCTACCAAGAATTAACTCTCTGGAAGAACTTGAAAGAATGTTGGGTGAAACAAAAGGTTACGATTTGATTGCTGTTTCAGCAGGATTTGACAGACATGTTGAAGATTGGGGAGGAATGTTAACAACACAAGATTATACTCAGATAGGCGAGGTCATAAAAAGGTTTAGTGAAGAAGTTTGTAAAGGAAAAAGGTTTGCTGTTCTTGAGGGCGGATACAACCATAGGGTTTTAGGAAAAAATGTAAAAGCATTCTTAGAAGGATTTGAGTAAATTTAAATTTCAAGTAATTCTCCAACATTTCTTTTTAAATCTTCAACGATTTCGCTACTTCGTGAAGGTACTATTTTAATCTCCTTGACGGGTTTTAGTAAATGTTGAATTTGACTTGTTGTTATTTCCACATCTATCCTTAGTTGGGATGTTAGCTTGACTGTTGTTAAGTACCTGTTTGGGTCGTAGAGACGTATAAACCAAGGTTCAACACCTAAAACAATTTTAAGGTTTTCGATTTTATCCCAAGGAAGTGCAACATTACCGTAACTTTCTACAACAACAAATTCATGGTTACGTTGGATTTTTTCGTAAGCTAATCTAATGGCTTCATCATAGTATTTTTTAACAACCTTATTTAGGTCACCTAAACTGTATATGTTAATGATTTCTTCTGCATTGTCAAACAGTTTTGTTAACAATTTTTCACATTCAGTGTTTTGGTTAAGTAGAGGTTTGTTCACCGTAATTAAATGTTTCATGTTGTTTTCTTGTACGGTTATTCTATCTACAAGGAAGGTTGGTAGTTTGTTTATGTATGGGTATGGAAAAGTTTCAATCCATAATCTATGGATGGGGCTGATTATTTCTTCCGGAAAGTTTGTTTCGGAAGCTTTTCTTAAGAGTTTTGCATCTTTCCCGTAAAGTCTACCTTGTGAAAGTGCTTCATGGACAATGTCGTAGTCGTACCATAGACTGTTTCCAGCTTTGGGTTTAAAACCACAAACATTGATGTTTTGTTCTTTTAGGTACCGTAAAATTGCTTGAGCAACCATAGTTTTACCAGCATCTTTTTCCCTGAAGCCAACGATTAGAAGACTGTTCATAGCCTAAAAAGTCGTGAACCTTTTTTCAAAAGTTTAGAAAAAAATAGGATACTTAAAGTTTTATGATAAGGCTGGTGGAAGAAATTTTTCCAAATCTCTCACATATTTTACTGTAAAAAATGAGCTTCCACAGTTTGGACAGGGGTTATCTCTTGTAGCCCTATCAAGTATTTGACCACATTTTACACAAAAACAGATTGGTTTAAGTTTTTTCTCCAACTTTTCTCCTAGCCAAAAAAAGGGTTAAAGATTTTATAAGGTTTTCTTACCCATCCGATAAGGTTTTTTGGAGACATTCAATAGACATTATGATGAAAAAATCAAATCCAAAGGTTGTTGTTTGTAAAGGTGAAGACCCTTATCGGATGGTTTGGAAAGGCTTAGAGTTTTTTAAGAAACCCTCTACGAAGACTGTTGTTTTAAAACCAAATTTAATTAACAGTGAAAATCCACCTACAACAACACCTTCAGACATAATTGAAGCTTTAACAACCTACTACAAAAAAATGGGTTATGAAGTAGTCATCGGTGAAGGCTCAGGTTGGTTTGAAACTAAACATGCATTTGAAGTATTAGGTTACACAAGAATTTCTGAGAAATATGGAGTAAGACTTGTGGACTTTAACAATGACAATTATGAAGTAAAAGAAAACCCGGAAGCCTTTGTACTTAAAAAGTTTGAAGTCCCCTTAACGTTAAAAGATCCCTACGTAGTTTCTGTTCCGGTTCTTAAAGAACATTCCATAACAACAGTGACACTTTCCCTTAAAAATATGTTGGGAGCAACGTTAGGTGAAAAAGGTAGAGTAGCAAGAAAAGGAAGATTTCACCGGTATGGTGTTGATGAAAGCATAGTTGATGTAAACCTTTATGTTAAACCAAACTTTGCGATAATAGATGGTAGAACAGCTGGACTTGGTAGTGAACTTAAATCAAAACCAAAAAAGCTTAACTTGATGATATTTTCAGAAGATTTGGTAGCTGCTGATGTTGTTGGAGCAAAATATCTTGGCCATAACCCATCCAAGATAAGACATCTTAAACTTGCTCAGGAAAAGGGGTTAGGTACAGCAGACTTACAACAAATAGACCTTGTAGAAGTTGAAACATGAAATATCAAAGATTCTTAACTCCAAATTTTAAGCCGTACAACCCATTAGAGTTGGCTAAAGAAACTGAGAAAATCGTAACTAGGTCTGGACCTGAAGGTGTTGAAAGAAAGTATACTGGAGTTTACTCTGCTCCGGTTTATAGGGGTGTGGCAACGGGTTATGCTGTTGGTTGTTGTTTACGTTGTATCTATTGTTGGAGTAATTGGTCAAGAGATTTTCCGGAAATTTTTGGTAAATTTTATTCTCCTAAACAAGTTGCTTTGATGCTTCAAAAAGCAGCAAAAGAAGGTATTACGGCTTCAGGCTGGGAAGCTTTTAGACATCTTAGGGTGTATAAACTAAGACTTTCTGGTTGTGAACCAACCATTGGAAGGGAACATCTATTTTCGGTTTTAAGTTACCTTATGGATTCAGAATACCCGCTTTTTATTTTGGAAACTAACGGAATACTTTTAGGCGCCGACAAAAACTATGTAAAAAAGCTAACAGAATTTGCAGGAAAACTTTATGTTCGAGTTTCCTTTAAGGCAGCAACACCAGAAGGTTTTACTCAGAGAACAGGGGCTCTTGGAAAATTTTATGACCTACCATTCAAAGCCTTAAAGTATCTGTTGGATGAGGGAATTTATGCAAGAGCAGCAGTCATGACTGACCCAAAAATAATGTCAAAAGAAGAAAGAAAACTTTTGATTGAAATGTTGGGAGAGATAGACCCAAGGATAGCAAAAAACCCATGGGAATTGGAAGAAGAAAGAATAGATGCTTATGAAACTACCGTTAAACGGTTAAAGGCATACATAGATGAAAAGTTTGCTGAAAAACTTATGGTTAAATTTTCAACAAACAGGATTTTAGGTTAGAAAACACAACAAAATTAACTTAAAACTAGAGGGGGGATTATATTTCAGGGAGTTATCTTGCAAGACCTTCATGAAAAACTTATCAAAAGTGTTCTTGTTTTTAAATGGTTTTTTAACATTGTCACCAACATGGATGAACTTGAGAAAAGACTTAGAGATAAACTGTTCTATGTTTTAAGACCTCGAAAAGACATAATCACAGCAACCAGTCTGACAAACCCTTCCATGATAATATTCATCCTTATCCAGAACATGAAGGAAGGAGGAGACCTTATAGTCATCCAGAATCCTGGAGGCTGGTATGATGATGAAGACATAATTACACATATGCCATTGTTTTTTAAGACAGCCGGAATAAAGAGTGATAAAAACCAATGGTAAAGCTCGGGGACCCTCCGCTTTTGGTTTTAAACCTAAATTTGAAAACTAATAGTTTTAAGAAGTCTTTTTCTTTTAAATACGGAAAGAGTGGCTGCTACAGCAAGTATCGTTGCAGCCCCGATAACTATACAGGAACCTACTGGAAGGTTTAAAGTGAAACTTAATCCAACACCAGTTATTGCTGAAGTTAAACCGAGTAAGGATGCAGCTAGAACTATTTTTCTTATGTTTTCTGAGAGTTGGAGTGCTGAAGCTGCAGGTATAAAAAGAAGAGAAAACACAAGGAAGCCTCCGGTTATTCTTAGAGTAAAAACCGTTACCGCACCTGCAAGTGCCACCAAAGCATACGTGTAGGCTTTTACGTTTACACCTTCAGCTTCCGCAAGTTTAGGGTTAAAAAGTATGGAAGAAATTCTACCCCAAAAAACTACAAGAAACAAAATATAGATAACGGTAAGTGTTGTAAGAACTATGAGATAGTTTAACGTTACCGCAAGAACACTTCCCCAAAGTATTTGACCTACTTTTTCACTTGCAAGTGTCGCACCTGGAGAGATTATCAAAAAAATAAACGTTAGTGCATTGTAAACCGAAAACATACTCATAGAAGTTATGTCAAGAGGAATCCTTAAGTGGTCTGAAAGGGGTCCAAGTATCACTGCCGTTACAAGTGCAAGCACAAGACCTAAAACTATCGGGTCTCCTCCTACAACAAGACTTAAAGCTGCACCTGCTAAGGCTGCATGAGCTGTTGCAAAAGCTATAGTATTTACACCCATCCTTGTACACAGAACACCTGTACATCCACAAAGAGAACCAGCCATAGTTCCGGCAAGGAGGGCATTAAGAATAAGCCCTGAAATCATCTCAAGTTCACTTCAACTATCCTACCAGAATTCATTCTAACCGTCATGGTACATCCTTTTGGTTTGAAGGAAACATCATGACTAACCATAACTACCGTACAACCATCTTCAATAAGACTGGGTAAAAGTGTTTCAGCAATAAATCTTCTTGACGTTTCATCAAGTGCACTAAAAGGTTCATCCAAAAGTAGAAGTTTTGGTTTTCGGACAAGTGCTCGGGCAAGCATAACTTTTTGTTGCTGTCCTCCACTTAGTCTTCCGACAGGTCTGTTTGCTAAATCATCGATACCAACAAGATTTAAGGCTTCTTCAACCATCAACCAATCATTTTCATTAAGCTTTCCAAAAGGCTTGTTTGATGCAAGACCCATACCCACAATTTCTTTAACTGAGAATGGTTCTCCTGGAGGTCTCATAAAGTCTTGGGGAAGGTATCCACACATTCTTCTTGCTACGTTAACTTGTTCCGGAACATCATAACCAAGTAGTTTAACCCTTCCAAACTTAGGTTTAAGTAATCCAAGCAATGTTTCAAGAAGTGTAGTTTTACCTGAACCGTTAGGTCCAACTATAAGTGTTAAACTTTTAGGAGGGATTTTAAGCCAAACATTGGTTATTGCAGGTTTTGCTTCTCCAAAATAATAGGTTGAAACACCTTGAAATTCTACAGCGTAAACTTCATTCTTTTCAAGTTCTTGAACTGGCTTCAACTTAACTTCTCCTTCTAACCATGTATCCAATTAATGCTGCTTCAACAATCACAACAACAATCAAAGAATAACTCAAAGTTTTGTATAGGTTAAGTTCAGACTTAACTTTTAACACTGTTAGTTGTATTTCATGAAATTCAACAGCCTTAAACAGGGTTTCAGCATTTTTCTTCAAAACATCTGTAAGAGTGTTTGATTCAGGGTCGGTCCATGGAAAGTTTGTTAACACAACATGAACAGCCCCTATCTCGGATGCAAGTGATTCTCCAAAAGCTGTTCCGCTTTGAAGGTTACTTATGACAAGCATTACACCTTCAGTTTTTCCTGTTTCGACAAGTTTTTCAACATCTGCAGATGAAAGTTTTTCAGGTGGTCCGAAGTCCGCTACAACATTAAAACCAAGCCATGAAACATATGGTTTTAACCATTTCATTGTTATCACTTTAACGTTTGAAACACCAAGAGCACCAGCTTTCCCTTTCAGAATGGAAGAAGTTTCATTAAGTTCTGATAAAACGGTGTTGAGTTTACTGGAAACGTTTAATTCAAGGTTTTTTTCAAGAACATTGGCAACCTGTACATAGTAGTTTGCAATTCCTGTAGGAGTGTTCCAGTTTCCTGAAACTTTTACCAGAGAAGCTTTTGTTCCTGATGCTTTAACAAGACTATCAACCCAAGGTTCAAATCCGTGGTAGAGTATCAAATCTGCTTTTGAGAATGCGTAAACATCACTTGGTTTTATGTCGTAATGGGCTGGACAGACGGCTGGGCTTGAGATAACCATAAGTTCAACAGAATCTCCAGCAAGGTCTTTTACAACGCTTCCAAGAACGGAAGTTGTGGTAACAACAACTGGTTTTTCTCCGTTTGCTAAAGTGATTGGTAAGGTGATAGATAAAACTAGGATTAAACATAATGGAAGGAGGACTGTTGGTCTTTTCATAGTAATATCATCCTCAACTAATGTAATATTTTTGGTTATTTATTAGTTACGGTCAAAACCAAAAAAGAACAATCTACATTACACATAAGCTAAGTAGAGGAAGAATCGTTGAGTATGGAACTGGAAAGTTAATCTTTTAGGTTTGAGTTTTACTGTTTTTTACAGATTATTATTTTGTTACTTGTTTTATCTGCAAACGTAATATCAAGGATTTTAAGGACCTTAAATCCTATGTTTTCTAATGCTTCTAAATATTCATCCATTGTTGCATCATTCTTAAAACTGTAAATCCTGTCACCTTTTTCTTCCTTATCAAAAACCCATAAACACCATTCTAAGTCAAGCAGAATAGTTTTATCTTTCTCCAATTTATCAGGAAAATATTGTTTGTTAATGTACAGACCACCATCCTTTAGGCTTGAATAAATTTTTGGTATTAACTCTAACTTTTTTCCACCTGGATTGTAAGAAGAAAAGATTATGTCGTAGTCTTTACCAAAATCATCCACAAAAAAATTTCCAGGAATGACATGAACCCTCTCAACACCATACTTTTTTAGATATTCTTTTGTTTGTTCTACTACTCCGGGTAGGTCAAAAACAAACGCTTGTAAATTTTTGTTTAGAATCGAAAATGCTATTGCATAAAGTCCATGTCCCCCACCTAAATCAAGAAGTTTTTTTGCTGTTTTAAATTCGGGTAGACTTGAAACTATTTCAACTGTTTTTTGAAGTTCTCCGGAAAGAGTATTTTGTGCCAGTGAATGTACTACTCTTTCCTTAAAAAATTCTGTTATGTTAAATTTGACAGGCCCTTTTTTCAGAATTTCCGGTAAATTTCTCCAGAGTTCAACCATTTTTGTCGTGTTTTTTATGAAAAATTGTTGGGAAAATGGAGAGTCTTTTGTTAGGTAGGTTTCACTTAGAGTACTGTTAACGTATCGACCGTCTTTTTTTGTGAGTAACCCGAACATATGAAGAGCTTCACAAAAAAGTGAGAGAAGCTTTTTGTTGTATCCTAACTCTTTTGAAAGTTCTTCCAAACCTTTTGGAGTTTTAAGCGAATCAAAAATACCTAACTCTATGGCTGTTATTAAAATATGGTATATTCTTAAACCATTCATGGATTCGTTCAGAAGATTAAATAGGGGTTCAGGGCTTGTTTCTGGTTTTTTTAGTAAGTTGTGAACATGTTTCACCAATTTTTATACACATCCTTAAATTTGGGGAATACAGTTATCTTCTTACTTTAACTTCTAGGGTAGGGTCTTTCATAAGGAGTTTTTTACATATGTTGTTTATGTCTTCTTTGGCTAAGGATGACTTAAGTGTAAATCCTTCCAAAGTAGATATTTGGATTACCGGGTCATACCGTACACTACCCAAAACGTTAACTTTCCGTTTTTCAAGTTCTGAGGTTAACAAATCTTCCATGTTCAGATTTTGAATCTTATTTAGAACCGCAAAAAAATTGTTGTATCCTAACTCTTTAAACATTCTCTGAATTCTTACCGTTAACTCTATGGAATCCCATGTTGGGTCTACAACAGCCAAAACAAGATCGACTAAGCCTTTACTTAAACTTCTACCAAGAAATTCTACACCAGCACCCATATCAACCAAAACTATGTTATCCTTGTTCTTTGGAAGTCCACTTAAGAATCCTTCAAGAATAATTTGAGCAGGACAGAAGCATCCTTCACCACCAACAAGAACCTTATCAAGCTGTAAGAAGGTTATTCTACCGTTTGAAGATGTAACCATGTTTAGGGGTACAAAACCCAAACTACCAAAATCTGGTTTACCACTTAAAAATTGTTTCTCAAAATTTTTGGATATTTTTAGGAGTATGTTTTCCCGTCCACCCAAACAGTCCAGAAGGGTATTTTTGGGATGTTTTACACCTAACATCAGAGCAAGACCAAAGTTGGATCCATCTGCATCAATAACAAAAACATTGAATCCTTTTTGAGTAAAACAATTGGTTAAAAGAGCTGTAAGAACACTTTTTCCACTACCACCTTTACCACAGATAAGGATACGCATGATACCACAAATAATACTTTTTACTTAAAAAGTATTATTTAAACTATAAAAAAGTTACCATCA
>CAZNLG010000017.1:0-15573 GCA_964573765.1 uncultured Candidatus Bathyarchaeia archaeon
GGGGTATTGTGGTCAAATTAAGCTACTTGTCTTTATTTCATCATTCTGGGTGAAAATTAGCATCAACTAAAGTTTTAAATGTTTATCAGGTAATCCGTTGAATAAATAAGGAAGTTTAACTAATTAACGGTCAAATGGTTGGTGTAAAGTTTGTTGAACGTTAAAGGGCTTAGTTATCTTGACCTTGAAAAACCAAAATTGGTTATTTTCTGTGGTAAAGGTGGTGTAGGTAAAACTACCTGTGCAACAGCCACTGCTGTTCATTTTGCTAAAAAAGGATTAAGGACACTGTTAATTTCAACAGACCCAACTCCTTCTTTGTCTGACATATTGGAAGTTAACGTTAAAAAAGACATTAAAACCATAGACAGTCTTGGAAAACTTAACGCTGTTGAACTTGATTACGACCTTATAATAGAAAAATGGAAAGAAAAGTTTGGACACGAAGTATATGAAGTTGTTTCTTCGTTTTTACCGGTAGACGAAGAAATTATAGAGTACATAGCTGGTGCTCCTGGTATAGATGAAGAATTTTCATTAAGTTATATCTTAGAACTTTATGAAAGTGGAAACTATGATACAATAGTTTGGGATACAGCTCCAGCAGGGGGAACACTTTCCCTTCTTAAACTTGAAGAAAAATTTTATCGACATCTTGGTGAAGCAGCCAGGTTATACGTAAAAGTTCGTCAAGCCATAGAAATCCTTACGAAGGGAAAAGCAAAAAGAGACCCGCTTCACATCATTTCAGAATGGGAACTTTTAGCTCAAAGAGTTCTTAACATGTTAAGAAATGATAAAACACATGCCATAATTGTAACCATCGCTGAGGCATTGGGTGTACGACAAACGGAAAGAGTGTTAAAGGAGCTTGAAGCTTTTGGAATCCTTGTTAGTAGAATTCTTGTAAACTACATAGTCACCGAAGAAACCTGTACTTGTGAATTCCACAGAGAACGTGCAGCGATGCAAAGACATTATCTTGATATGCTTAAAACCCTTTGTGGAAAATGTGAGATAGCAACATTACCCCAGTTACCCAGAGAAGTTAAGGGAATCGAAGCTGTTGAAAAAATCGAAAAATTACTGTTTTAAACTTTAAATTCTTCTTCAACATCTTTAGGTCTACAGGCTTTGTTCTGCTATAAGTTTAGCTAGTTCACATAAGTACTCCTTAGCTTTTGTGTTTTTTAACGGTTCCAAGTAGCCTATAGCTTTCGTTGAATATTCTTTTACCATCTTTGTAAGATGCTCCGTTACTTCATCAACTTCAAAATTTTGTAGAAGTGTTTTTAAAGCATCGGAAGTTTCTCCTTCTTTTTTCAGGTCTGAAAGGTCATCTCTAATTTGGTAGGATACACCAAATAGTAATCCATAGTTTGAAAGAGAATTAATTTCCCATTTTTTCCCTCCACCTATAATTGCTCCTATCTTTGCTGCAGCATAAAACAGGGAAGCAGTCTTTTTTTCCACGATGTTAATGTACGTGTTCCAATTCAAACTCTGTGGGTTGTATTGAGCTTTCACATCTAAGATTTCTCCTTCACACATCTTTAACACAGAAAGCACTATCTCCTTCAGTATGCTTGGTTTTCGATATCTTATGAGTATATCTAAAACCATCGCAAGAGTAAAATCTGCACTCAAGATTGCCGCCGGTTGACCATATTTAGCATGAAACGCAAGTTTTCCCCTTCGAAAAGTTTCTTTGTCAACAATATCATCATGGATAAGTGATTCTGTGTGGGAAAGTTCTATTGCAACTGCTGCAGGATAAGGATTTTTCTTTCCATCACCAACACACTCAGCCGAAAGAACCAAGATTAGAGGACGTATCCTTTTTCCACCCTTAACCGCATAAAGTAAGGGTTCATAGAAGAAAGAATTCTTGTACCTGGCCAGTTCTTTTTCCAATGCTTCTTCTATACGGGAAAGATAGCTTTTTACTCCGTCAAGTTTTATTAAGGGTTCAAGAAAAGCCATTTCCAATTTACCCATCCATATGCCTTGTATTATTAACAACAGCAACCTATAAATGCTAAACGATCGACATTTATCAAAAACGATCCAAAAAATTTTAGAGTAAAACAATAAACGACAAAATATAAAACAAAACCATAACTTCAAAGGTGAAGTTTCTGTCCTTTGAATATGAAGTTGCAATAGTGGGAGGAGGACCAGCAGGTTCTTCCACAAGTTTTTTTACCTCACTTAATGGAGTTTCCACGGTTCTGGTCGAGAAAAAAAGTATCATAGGTACGCCAGTTAAATGTGGAGAATTTATTCCCACCCTAGAAAACATGAAAAAACTTATCCCCAAAACAGAAAAGGTCGAAAAAATCTACAATTTTATCTCCAAGGAAACCATATCCAACAAAACAAAGTTTATAAAATTTTACTCCCCAAACAATCGACCCTTTGAATTTAAATTTGAAGGTTTAGTTTTAAAACGAGACCTGTTAGAACAGACCATTGTAAAAAAGGCAGAAGAAAAAGGAACTTATGTGTATCTTTCAAGTCTGGTAAAATCAGTTGTCAACAATAAGGGTTTCAAACAGGTCTACATCAAAAACACAAATACAAAAACAGAAAAAATGGTTTGTTCAAGAATCATTGTTGGTGCTGATGGTTTTCCTTCTAATGTTGCAAAATGGATGGATATGAAGAGTGGATACAGCAGAAAAGACTTAGCTTTAGCAATCCATAGTAAAATGGTCAACGTAGAAACTGAAGAAGATACCGTTGAAATGTTTACTGGTAACCAGTACGTTCCAGGTGGATATGCTTGGATCATACCAAAAGGTGATAGGATAGCAAACGTAGGTTTAGGTGTAAGGTTGTCCTATTTTCATTCATCAAAAAAGAAGACAATCCTTGATTTCTTCAATCTTTTTCTTAAAAAACATCCTATAGCTTCAAAAAAACTGTCAAAAGCACATTCTATTTCTTTCTCCGCTAAAATAGTGCCTGTTGGTGGTATCGTCAAAGAAACTTGTAAAAATGGTGCATTACTTGTTGGGGATGCTGCTGGTCTAGTATTAGCGATAAATGGAAGCGGGATACCTTTAGCAATGTTGTCAGGTTATATTGCGGGTGAAGTTATCTCAAACCATATCCAAAAAGGAGATGTATTGAACGTTTATGAAAAGTACCTAAAAAAGGAAATCGGTGAAATAGTTGGAAGAAGTGTACTTTACAGACGTATAGCAGATAAACTTATGTGTTCAGATTTACTTTTCAACGGAATCCTAAGAATTATAGGTGTCGGAAACGTTTCAAAAGTCCTTAAGTGTGAAAAACTTTTTTAACATAGATTTACAACCGTTCAGACCTCAGGAAACATGCTAAAAAAATTTATAAGATAAACGGAATTAATAACCTTCTAAAGATTTCAGGGAGGAATCCGTGGGCTGTTGAATGCAGAATTTTTCAACTTACTTAACCTAGCTTTCTATACTGTTCTTGTCATATTAGTTCCAATTTTAATGTGGGTTGTAGCAAAAATTTTGTCTCCTTCCAATCCAAATCCCTTAAAAAACTCAACCTATGAATGTGGACAGATTTTTGAAGGAAAAGCTCATGTAAGATTTACGATTCATTATTATCCTTATGCTATGGTTTATGCAATTTTTGGAGCTTTTGCGATTCTTTTGTTGATAGTTGCACCTTGGGTCATTCGATTACCGTTCGGACTGGATTATGGTCTTATTATACTTGCCATAGTAACGATCACTTTAGTTAGTGCTGTAATCACGTTAAAACCAACAAAATAAAGGTGAATAAGAAATTTGAAAAGAGAAGAAGGTAAAGGTAGTAGATGTAAATTTTTTCATTGGGAAATAGGTAAAATACGAGATTGGAAACCTGTAAAAGACTTATTGAGTTGGGGACGAGCATGGTCTTTATGGTCTGTACACCTTTGTACTGGGTGTTGTAGTCCTGAACTTATGGCTGTTGCTTGTTCTCGTTTTGATGCTGAAAGATTTGGAACACTTCCCTTTCCAACCCTCAGAGAATGTGACTTGATTCTTGTGTTGGGTGTTGTAACCGATAAGATGGCCAAAAGACTAAAAATGACTTATGAACAAATGCCAGACCCCAAATACGTTATAGCTCTTGGTGATTGTGCTATATCCGGAGGTTTATGGTGGGATTCATATAATGTAGTTCAAGGAGTTGATAAGGTCATACCGGTAGATGTTTATGTTCCGGGTTGTCCACCCAGACCTGAAGCATGGATTCATGCTATCCGACTGTTACAAAAAAAGATTATGGAAGGGAAATAGGTTGAGTTCAAAAACTCTTGAAGAAGAAATAGTTGAAACTTTAAAGAATACATTTCCAGATTTTGTTGTAGATGCTAAGGTTCAACGTAAAAAACGAGTTTTGGTTACGGTCAAAAAAGATAACATAGTTGATGTTGCACGTTTTCTCAAGGAAAAACTTGAATTTGACCATATAGCATCTGTAAGTGGTGTTGATTATCCCGACAAAAATGAATTTTTAGTTGTTTATCATGTTTGGTCTATCCCCAAAAAAGTTCTTGTAGCATTAAAAACTTCTGTCCCAAGAGATAATCCTCATTTACCTTCCCTTATCCCGATTTGGGAAGGTGCAAACTATTATGAACGTGAAACATGGGAAATGTTTGGAATCATTTTTGAGGGTCATCCAAATCTTTCAAGATTCTTACTTCCAGAAGACTGGGATAGAGGTTACCCGTTTAGGAAAGATTTTAAGTTAAGAACAAAACCGGAGTAGGTGTTAAATTTTGAGTATAATGAGAGTTAGATGGGGACCCCAACATCCGGTCAGTGGACAATGGGCTTTCTGGTTAGATGTTGACGGTGACATCGTAGTTAACATGGAACCTGACATCGGCTACACTCATCGTGGGATAGAAAAAATTGCTGAAAACAGAACCTACATTCAAAACATTCCTGTTGTTGAAAGAACAAGTGTTTTTGATGCGGGAAACATAGTTTTTGGTTATGTTGAAGCTGTTGAAGAGCTTATGGGAATTGAAGTTCCTGAAAGAGCCAAGTTTATCAGAACAATCGTTGGGGAAATGAGTAGAATCTCCAGCCATCTTTATGGTTTATGTTTGCTAGCCATTGCAACAGGATTTGAAACCATGCTTATGTGGTTTGTTAACGATAGAGAACTTTTTCTTGACCTTTTGGAAATGTTAACTGGTGCACGAATAACCTACTCCTTCTTTATACCTGGAGGAGTTCAACGTGACCTTCCTCAAGGCTTTTATGATGAAACCATGAGAAGATTAGACTATTTTGAACAAAGATTGAAAGATTACTGGAAAATGTTCTATTTAAACAGGACATTTATAACAAGAACACAAGGTGTTGGTGTACTTAAACGTGAAGATGCCATACGGTTGGGAGTTGTAGGACCCAACCTTAGAGCTTCTGGTGTTGAAGCAGATGTAAGAAAAGATGAACCCTATGCAGCCTACGACCAAGTAGACTTTATAGTTCCAACCGAAAAGGATGGCGATGCTTATGCGAGAGGAGCAGTTAGATTTCATGAAATGGAACAAAGTATCTCAATAATTAGACAAGCATTAAAAAGAATGCCTGACGGAAAAATTAGGGTGAAAGTCCCGGTTGCACCCTCCGTACCCAAAGGTGAAGCTTACAGTAGAGTTGAAAGTGCAAGAGGAGAACTGGGATACTACATCATAAGTGAAGGAGGTAACAAACCCTACAGAGTTAAGATAAGTGCACCTTCATTTAGAAATCTTCCTGCAATGCCTTTTCTTGCAAAAAATGTACCCATGGCTGATATTCCAACGATCTACCTAAGTTTAGATTTAATTCCGCTTGATGTTGATAGGTAGGAGGCGAAAAATTTGGGTATAGAAATGATGATTGAGTCTTTTGTAAACTTTCTGGTGAACCTACTTTTAAGTAAACCTTTCATGGAAATGTTAACTAAAGTTATAATCTTTCCCGGTCTAATGTTTCCACTTTTGTTTGTAGTTTTTGCTGTTTGGTTTGAGAGAAAACTTCTAGCTAAAGTCCATCTTAGAATAGGACCGTTACATGTTGGTCCGGGACCTTTGGGAGGACTTTTTCAACTTATAGCTGATGCCTTAAAACTTTTACAGAAGGAGATAATAGTTCCATACAGAGCCCACAAAATCCTCTACAACATTCTCCCCCTTATAATGCCCATGCTTTCCCTCATAACAATTGCTTTTATTCCTGTTATTCCCTTTCCTTCAGCAGGACCTACAAACCATCTTGTAATCTTCTATACCCCCTACAGCCTTCTGGTAGTTTTAGCACTTTTTGCTTTACGCCCCTTCCTAGTCATAGGTGTTGGATGGGCTTCTGGTAGTAAATACACTACGATGGGTGCTCTACGAGCAGCCTACCAGCTACTTGCATACGAAGTACCCATAATGCTTTCTGTTGCCAGTGTTGTGATGGTTACAGGTTCTTTTGACCTTGTTAAAATCGTTGAAAGCCAATCTAATCTATGGTTTATCTTGTTGTTACCCATAGGTTTTATAGTGTTTTTTGTTTCAATGATGGCTGAACTTGGTAGACGACCCTTTGATATACCCCATGCCGAACAGGAAGTAGTTTATGGTTGGGCAACAGAATTTACAGGTGTTCATTATGTATGTGTTATGATGGCCGAATACGTGGACCTATGTGTAGTTTCCACTTTAATAACTCTCCTATTCTTAGGGGGATGGCTTGGTCCGGTTTTACCACCTGTTGTATGGTTCTTCATAAAGTTTGGTATAGTTGTAGTGCTTATAATGATGGGTAGAGGAGTCTATCCAAGGCTTAGAATAGACCAACTGTTAAATGCTGGATGGCGAATTTTGATACCCCTAGCTTTGGTTCAGATTTTCTTAGTGTTCTTCCTAGCCAAGTTTACTCCTTGGCTTTTACCCATAACAGTTTAGGAGGTTAAAAAAATGGTTTTCACATGGGTTATGTCGATTTTAAGACCGCTTTGGATGGCTTTCAGACATATATTCAAATATCGTTTTACGGTTAAGTATCCCTACTATGCACTTAAACTGGCTGAAAGATATAGAGGACGTCCTGTCCTTGACATGGAAAAATGTGTTGGATGTAAAGTTTGTGCTGATGTTTGTCCAAACAAAGCTATCACAATGGTTAAGGTTGGAGATAAAACCTATCCACAGTTTGACCTTGGTAGATGTTGTTTCTGTGGGTTATGTGCATATTTCTGTTTAAGGTCTGCTTTAACCATGAATGGAGGTTACGAGCTTTCGGACTATGATAGAAAAAACCTAATCTACACACCTGAGAAACTGGTGGAGATACCTCCACCACCTGTTGAAAGGAAAAAGGTTGTAACTGTGAAAAAACTTTCCAGAACTGTAGGTGTTACTCATGGATAAACATAACGTTCTATTTTACCTTCCACTAAGATTTATATTTCTAAAACTTTCAAATAATAAACTTAAAAATTTGATGCTGGGTTTAGCGGAACCAAATCTGTTAGGTGTTTGCTCATGATGTATGAGATTTTGTTACTTGCTTTGACGGTTATATGTGCTTTCATCGCAGTAGAAGCAAAGAAGATTCTGCATGCTATTGTTGCATTTTTATTTATGAGTGTTCTTTTGGCTGTTCTTTTCTTTATGCTTGAAGCATATTATGCAGCTGTTTTTCAACTGTTAATTTATGCTGGAGCCGTTGTGGTACTCTTACTTGTCTCATTTCACACTATAAAGAGATGATTAAAATGAAGTATGTAGATAGAATAGTTGGAACAATCATCGTAATCCTGCTTGCTTATTTTGCTGCAAACTTTATCCTATCTTACACACCAGTAGCTGTTTCCTTAACTCCAACCTATTTTAGACCTATTCAACTGTTTTTGAGTTATAGGTTGTTTGACGTACTTTTTTTGGCTTTCTTGGTTTTTGCAGCTATTACAGCTGTTGCTGCTTTGTTTAGACCTGAAAAAATAACAGTTGAAGAAGCATTTTCAGAAGAAGGAGGGGAAGTAGAATAACCATGACTCCTAACATTGAATGGTATTTGATTACAGCTATAATCCTCTTCTTTATAGGTATCTACTGTTTGGTAGTTAAAAGAAATGCTATTAGAATGGTTATCGGAATTGAAATTATTACGTCAGCAATTCATTTAAACTTTATAGCGATTGGGGTTGCGGTTTCTCCGGTTGGGGTTGTGGACCCCTTAGCTCAAACCATCGTGATGGCTTCTATCGTGATTGGTGCTGCAGTGGCAACTGTGGCTCTTATGCTTGTTATTCGGATATATGACCATTATAAAACACTTGATGTAAAAAAATTATCCAAGTTGAGATGGTAAGCCATGATTCCGGTTGTATTACAACCCTTAATTACCTTATTGTTAGCGGCAGTTTTAGTACCCATCTTTAGTTTGATAGGTAAAGCAATAAAATTTGAAAAACTACGTGAAATATTTGCAACAGCCGGATTTATCATAGCTTTTTACACGGTCTTTAATCTTTATCAACATGTTAGAGTTGCTGAAAATCATATTCTCAGCTACAACCTTAAAGGTTTTGGACCTCCAACCGGAGTGTTGTTTATCGTAGATTCGTTAAGTGTTTTTATGGCTCTTATCTTCTGTGGTCTAGGTCTTATGGCAACCATCTTCTCGATTCGATACATGGAAGAAGATAGTGGACTTGAAAGATACTATGCATTGCTTTTTACGTTGATTGCTGGTATGGTTGGTGTAGTATTTGCTGGAGACTTCTTTAACTTTTTCATCTTTTGGGAAACCTTCAGCATATCATCATATGTACTTGTTTCATTCCGTGTAAGTAAATGGGAACCGATAGAAGCAGGTTTTAAGTATCTTGTGATGAGTACCTTTGGTTCACTGCTTGTACTTTATGCAATGTCTTTCCTCTATGGTTTAACAGGAACCTTAAGCTTTCCTTCAATAGCAAAAGCTATAGGTTCAGTTTCTGTAGACCCGGTTACAATATACTTCCTCTTAGGATTAATGATAGTTGGTTTTGGTATAATTGCGGCTGTTGCACCGTTTCATACATGGCTTCCGGATGCACACCCAGCTGCCCCCAGCCCAATAAGTGCTTTACTGTCAGGTATAGTAATCAAAACGGGTGTTTACGGGATTATCAGAGTTTTAGCTTTTGTTCTCCATCCAATTTCCATTGATTGGAACATCATTGTTATAGTGTTGGCGTTATTTGCAGTTTTTACGATGACAACTGGTAATGTTATGGCTTTACTTCAGAGAGACATAAAGAGACTTTTAGCTTTTAGTAGTGTAGCTCAAATGGGTTACATTATACTAGCCTTGTCTGTTGGTTTTATAGGTGGAACCATAGGTCTCTACGGGTTGACTTCTGGTTTACTTCATGTTATGAACCATGCAATAATGAAGGGGCTTCTCTTCCTTTGTGCTGGTGCGGTGATCCATGCAGCAGGAACAAGAGACCTAACAGAGCTTACTGGTATTGGTCATAGGATGCCTGTTACCGCTATAGTTTTAACGATCGGTGCTTTATCGATTTCAGGTATACCTCCATTTAACGGTTTCATAAGTGAACTGGCAATTTTACTTGCAACCATAAATGCTGGAATGGGAATCTTTGCAGCAATAATGTTAGCAAACATCGTGATAGGTTTTGCTTATTACCTTAGGCTTTTGTACATAATGGTTTGGCAGTCTCCAAAAGAAAGTCTAAACCGTGTAAGAGAAGCACCAATTTCCATGCTTGTACCGATGGTTATCCTTATGGTTATGTGTATTGTGATCGGTGTTTGGCCCGCACCCTTCATAAACTTTGCAAGTCAAGCAGCAAAAGCAGCGATGAATCTTCCAGTTTATGTTGGTGTGGTTTAAACAGAGAACACCTACCCTCAAAAGTAAATTTTTTCAAAGTCAACTTTCACTTTTACTGTTTGAACATCCTGTCTTGAAAAGGTGAGATAAAAATAGTTAAAAGGATAATCCCGGTGGATTTCAGAGCTGAACTAAAAAAACCTTTAGGTGAACTTCTGAAGGGAAATGAAGAAGAAACAATTCCCTTACTCAAACAAAAAATTGAAGAAGAAAAACCCAAGATGGTTCTTGCTGTTGGAGATAGAGTTTCCATGACACTTGCATCGTTAGGTTTAAAAGTTAAACTCTACATTTATGATGAAAAAATAAAAAGAACCCTTGTACGAAAACCAGAACTTCCAGTCAAGAAAACTCTTTATGTACAAAATCCTGCTGGAACGATAACCGACGAATCAATAGAAGCGATTAAAAAGGGGTTAAAGTTTAGAGGACCGGTTGCTGTTTGTGTTGATGGAGAAGAAGACCTTTTAACCCTCCCTGCTATACTTTATGCACCAAAAAACTCTGTTGTGGTTTATGGGCAACCAAACGAGGGTGTTGTGTTGGTTAAGGTAACAGACGAAAAGAAAAAATTTGTGGAAGACATTATTAGAAAAATGGATGTGGTAGAGTGAGTGAAGAGAAAAAGAAGAAAAAAGGTGCATGGAACCTTTTCGACTATGATTACAAAACTGGAAAAATTACGTTAAAAAACAAGAAATGTCCAAGGTGTGGAAGGATAACAGCACATCATCAAAACCCTGAAAGATGGGCTTGTGGAAACTGTGGATACACGGAATACGTTGGAAAATCTTCACGTAAATCCTAAAAACTAAGATGTCTTCTTTTCTTTGAGTTTTTCTTTTTCTTCCTTAGGGATACTTCTCAAAAGTAAATGTTTAGGAATTAGTATTTTTGCTTTCTCAGGAGAATTGTAAACATGGGCAATACCGATGGTTTTCCAAGTGTTTGCCTTTGTTATCATTTTTATTATGTAGACAGATTCTGGGTTAACGTTTAACATACTAGCAAGTTTTTCTCTAACTTCTAACCTACTGGGAGATGATGCTTTCTCATGTAAAACTTCAAACTCGATTTCTTTTCTTCCCAGTAGAACGTTTTGGTTCTCCTTTAATAGCTTAATTTCACCCAAAACCCGTCCCATCTCCTTCTATCCGATTAAGAAGCTTCCACGATTTTCATGTTTATCTGGGCTGTATCTTCTGTTATAA
Source organism: uncultured Candidatus Bathyarchaeia archaeon (assembly GCA_964573765.1). Lineage (GTDB taxonomy): Archaea > Thermoproteota > Bathyarchaeia > Hecatellales > Hecatellaceae > CAZNLG01. The sequence goes on from CAZNLG010000017.1 coordinate 11,093, forward strand.
CATTCCCTCTCACGGTTTTTCTTTTTCTTTGCCCCTTAATCTTTGGATGAAAACCAACTCCTCCACTTAACACAACTTTTGCCTTTACTCCTCCATGAATATCCCTTCTTAACGGAAATCCATCCTTATCTGTTCCACCAGTTATCATCAACTTTTGACCTGTTAAACCCACGATGGAACCATCCACAATTTCACCGATTTTTTTCCCTATCAAAGGAACTACCTTAGGTCCTTCAAGTTCAACAGATTGAGCTTTTCCTGTTTTGGGGTCTGAAATGACAAGCTTAAACTTAACCATGCTTTACCATCCCTTTCGTCAAAATTTCAACGGTCAATGTTAACCATTCCTAGGATTGTTTCCCTTAAATGTCTAATTTAATTAACATATAAAACTTTACGGAGCCCTGTTCAGTTTAATACCCTTATTTTATGGTTCTTCAATCGAGAGATTTATTACAATTTCAGCTATGTCAGCTCCATATTCAACGATTCTTCTTAAACTTTCTGTAATCAACCTAAGATTTGCAACATCAAGATTCAATTTTTGACTAAAGATTTTTTTAATTGCTTTTTGCTCCATAACCCTAACTTCTTCCACCTTATTTATGATTTGGTTTGCTTGGTTTAGGTCAAATTTAAACAGTAGATTTGTAGACTTTCTAAGCGACTCAAGGGATACTTCTTTCATTCTTTTTATTTCTTCAAAAACTTCTGGGGTTGGTGCCCCATACATTTGGGTTGTGAGGGAAGCTATCCTGGAAGCATGGTCAGCCGACCTTTCCACACTTTTTATGATTATCCTATACCCCAGACATGCCCTAGGATTGGAGATACCTAAATCGTTTAAGATTGTTCTTTCACGAACAGCTCTCTTTAACTGTCTTACCATAAAAAAGTAAAGTCTATCAACTTCATCATCCCTACTTGAAACTTCCAAAGCCATGTCTCGATTTAGGTCTTTTAATGCAGTAACAGCATCATCTATCATGGACATCGTGATAGCATTCATTCTATTCAATGCTGTGTCAAGAGGAATTTCTCTATACCCAACCAAACATTGAACAAGTAACTCATCTGAAGTTTCCTTTATAGGTTCAACTCCTATCATTTTTTCCCGTAAAGTTTTTTTCACCAGAGTTTTATGTTCAGAAGTACCAAGCTTAAACCTAACTCTAATCAAATCATAACCAACTATGTAGCATGCTATAAACTGTCTTACAACAGTTTGAGGTTCCATGGTTGGTTCCGCATATATGACTGCTTCCTTAATCTTTTCTTCTTCATCTTCTCTTGGTGTGATGAGTAGGGAACCATCTGGTTGAGGTATCAACGTAACATAGCTTCCTGCTTTTACACCTACATTTTTAACCCAATCCTTGGGTAAGGAAACTATTATCGTTGAACCTCCTGTTACCTGTAGCTTTCGGAAAAGCTTGTTTTCTCTCACAATCTAACACCTATATAGTTTATGTTGACTATATATTGTATTTAGGTAAACTATATAAGTAGTTTCCTTACTCAACATTCTCAAATAGAACTAAAACATGGAGTTTCTTCTGCTCTTCATCATAGGTCTTGGATTTACACTTACCGTAGCATGGTCCCTCGGTGCTAACGATGCTGCAAATCCAACCCAATGTGCAGTTGGTAGTGGAGTTATAACCTTAAAAAAAGCTCTAACTCTTTTTGCCATCTTTGTTTTGTTTGGTGCCCTTTTGCAGGGTAGTATGGTTATGAAAACTCTTTCCAAGGGTGTTGTCCCCCATATAGGTTTTGTTGGTGCACTTGCAATCGTTGTTTCGATTGTTTTATGGATTCTCTTATGTACCTGGAAGGGAATGCCCATCTCCACAACTCATACCACAGTTGGAGCCGCCATAGGTTATGGATTAATTGCTTATGGTGGAAACCTAAACTGGAATGTTCTTTCCATGATCTTTCTTGGCATGATTTTTTCACCTTTGATAGCTGGTTTTCTTGCGTTTCTTCTTTACCATGGATTCAAATCTTTGTTTACAAAATTTTCTTCAACAGAAAAAGCTGAACAAGTTATAAAGTATCTTTTAATTGGAAGTTTAGCATTTTGTGCATATTCCTTTGGTGCTAACGATGTTGGAAATGCAACAGGAGTTTACATTTCAGTAACAGAAGAATTTCTTGGAATTCCAACAGCTCAAACTATGCTTCTACTTGCAATTTTAGGTAGTATTGGTATTGCATTGGGAGGATTTACATGGGGTTATCGGGTTATTCGAACCGTAGGCTACGAAATTTGTCGTTTAACCCCGTTGATGGGACTTTCTGCAGGTCTTTCAAACGCAATTGTTGTCTGGAGTTTTACCACGATTCCTGCCCTAGTCTATGGTTGGGGGTTACCCATTTCCACAACCCATGCTAGTGTAGGTTCGGTTATTGGTGTTGGTTTGGCAATGGGGTTAAGAACAATAGACAAGAAAACTGTACTTAAAATAATCTTAGCTTGGGTTTTAACCTTACCATGCGCAATTTTAATAAGTGTTGGTGTCTTTAAAATATTCTCAGTTTTGTTAACTTTTATGGGTTAAGCTAAAAATGTCCTACTTTAAATCTACAAGCTCAATCCTATGGTTGGGTAGAGAAAAAGAAAAGAAAATCTTGGAACTCTGTAAAAACCACATAGAAAGGGTTATCTGTGTCGTTAAAGAAATGCATAAAACTTTCCATGCATTTGGGGAACTTAACCAAGAAAAAGTTGAAGAAAATTTTAAGGAAGTTTTTCGATGTGAGAGAGAAGCTGATGAAATCAAAAGAAACATACTTGAAGAACTTTCAAAAGGTCTTTTCCATCCAATCAACCGAGAAGAAATTATCAGGCTTCTTTTAACAGCTGATGATATTGCTTCCTATGCAAAAGCAGCTTCAAGAAAATTACTTTTCATACCCCCAAAAAGTTTAACTAAAAGCCTAAGAGAAGTTCTGATGGTTTTTTCAGATAACCTTCTAAAGATAGCTGAAGAAGTAAATTCTGCTTTTCAGTTGTTGATAAAAGACCCACGGCAGGCTGTTCAAGCATCCCATAAAGTTGAAAATCTGGAAGAAAAAATAGATGATTTTCGGGTTGAATCTATAATCCCAGAGTTCTTAAGTTGGTGTGATACGTCAAAAAGCATAAGCCTATGTTTGATTTTAAAGGAAATAATAGACGGAATGGAAAACCTTGCTGATAAATGTGAAGATGTGGCTGATGTTATTCGGGGTATAGCTATAAGTTACGTCTAGCATAAAACCATAACTTTGAAAACAACTCTTTATCTTCCAATCTTTCTGGTTTTGACTTTAAAACATAAAACTTAGGACTTGTGGAATATACTTGTGGTATCTTTTCTCCTTCAAGAATCCTTACCAATTCCCTAATGGTAAACTCAACAGGAAACCCAACACCAACCCCAGCACATGTTGTGTCCACATATACATAGTAACGTTGCCCTTGATAGTCATACTCAGCCCATCTAGTATCTTCAGGTTGAAGTGGTCTACGGAAAAAATGGAAAGGCCAAAGTTTACAAGCTAAAGGTTTGTGGTTCTGTATTACACATAAACCTCCAACCTGGAAAATACAGCTTCCTGTGGAAGTCCTTCTCAAAACAGTTTTTGAACCTATCTTTTGTAAATACAGAGGATACTTTTTAAGGAAGAAGGATAGTTCAGATGAGTTTAAAACAACCGTAAATCTTCTACAACAATCTCCACATCCAAAACACATCCAACGTTTTACACTTCTCCACGGGATAAGGTTGGAATTTGACATTCCACCCTTCCCGAGATTTCCCCTTCTTATCCCAAACTAAAAATAGATATATGTGGGTAAATTTAAAGATAAACCATAGTTAAACAATAAAGTCTAAGAAGTTCAAGTCAGCAAACCACTGGGAGGTTGTGGTTAAGTGGTTAAATGTTCAAGATGTGGTTCCGAAGTTAAAAACCCAGAAAAAACATGGACGGTTATTCTTGGTAAAACAAAAAGAACAAAAATTACGTTTGGTGAATTCAACTGTGAAAAATGCCATAAAAAATTTAAAGTGTCCATAAAAAAGGAAGAAATTCCGCCTGAACCAAAGAAATTAAAACCATCTCCACCAGTCTACCTAACCATGATAGTTTAACTGGTTGGTTTAGTCTTCACTTTTATCAACCTCTAAAATTTTTATCATCAAAATTTTTAGATCCTTAAATGGGAAACTTGGTTTGACAACCATTCGAAAAAGAACGGTAAAACAGTACTACCAGAAATTTTACTACAAAGATGAAACAACAGGTGAAATCAAAAAAGGATACAAAAACATCTACACAAGGATTAGATATTATCTTGAGTTTCCTTCAAATTTTCCCTTACATGATTTTGTTGGAAAAGAACTGGAACTTCAACGTAAAGATGATGTAATTCTCAAAACTTAAAAAAGATAATTAACACTATGACAAAATACTCAACCTGATGCTTCCTA
>CAZNLG010000018.1:0-2404 GCA_964573765.1 uncultured Candidatus Bathyarchaeia archaeon
GGATTGAGGGTCATACAAAACTTCCATAGGTCTGTTTTTGTCTTCAACGACTACAAGCCGACCATGAGAACGAATACTGGTTGACATTGCATAAAAATTTTCTTCCCATCGTTCCTTTACTTCCCTACGGTTTGTAAGAAGCTTAATACAACATCCATAAATGTCGGATTTAACTTCATACAAAACATCTTTGGCATATGTTTCCATTAACTCGTTCTTTTCTTCTATGGTTATAAGTTTAATAGGATAAGACATGAATTTATCTCCCTAAATCCAAAAAGAAACGGAAGTAAGGATTAAGTAAAAAATTGTTTTAAACTCTACGACCTCTACGGCCTCCGGGTCTACGTGTTCCATCATGCGGGAGTGGTGTAACATCTTCGATTCTACCGATCTTTAAACCAGACCTTGCAAGAGCACGGATAGCTGGTTGAGCACCAGGACCAGGTGTTTTCTGAAGATGCCCTCCTGGAGCTCTTACTTTAATGTGTACTCCAACTATACCTTTATCTTTTGCTATTTGAGCAGCTTTAGAAGCTGCCTGCATAGCAGCGTAGGGTGAAGATTCAAGTCTATCGGCTTTTACAAACATTCCACCTGAACATAGGGCAATAGTTTCGGCTCCTGAAAGGTCTGTTATGTGGACTATTGTGTTGTTAAAGGAGCTGTAGATATGAGCTATACCCCATTTTTCAAGTTTTTCACTCATTTATTTGTTTTCCCTCCAACTACTGTTGAGTTAAAGCCTTTCTTATTGGATGATTTACATCGGACAGGGGACTGTCTGGACTGAAAGAAATTTTTGATTCTTCTCCACGTAAAACAAGGTAACCGGGAGAAGTAATTTTTTTATCTCCAACAAAAATATGTCCATGAGTAATAAAATGTCTTGCCTGATAAACTGTTTTAGCTAAACCTAGTCTTGCAACCATTGTTTGAAGACGCCGCTCCAAAATATCTTCAACTTTTAAGTCAAGAACATCTTCGATACTTGCTTCCTTATCAACTAAACCAAGTTTATGAAGTTTTGAGATAAGCTCAGATTGAAGTTTTAAACGTTTTTCTTCAGGCATACCTAAAAGAGAACGAGCTATATGTCTGTACTTACTTAGCATGGTTTTATGTCGCCATAATTCTCTTTTGTTTCTTAATCCATAAAGACCTACAAGTTTAAGTTCTTCGGCTAAGACATCTTCTTCCCATGGATGACGGGGAGTTTCATATTTTTTTCTTCTTCTTTTTGGGTCACCCAATTTGTTTCAACCTAACCGCTTACAGCTCGTTTTTTACTTACACCTACAGCTTTTCCTTTTCTTCCGGTTGTCCTTGTTTTTTGACCTCTTACCTTTAACCCTAAACTATGCCGAATTCCCCTCCAACATTTAAGAGCACGTAGAAAATCTATATCCATCTTCCATCTTACGGCTAAATCTGAACCGTACAAATGTTTATCTAAACCAGATTCTAAGTCTTTACGTCTATTAAACATAAATGCTGGTATTCCACTTTTTTCAGGGTTGTTTATGACTTCTTCTATTTTTTGAACATCATCATCTGAAAGCCATCCTATCCTTGTGTCAGGGTTTATCCCTGCAACCTTTGCAACAGCCCTAGCAAAGTTTATTCCTACACCACTAATTTTTGCAAGACCATAAGTTAACTTTTTTGAGCCATCTATGTCTGTACCGCAAATTCTGACTATGTGTCTAAATCCTTCAGACATTACGTAAAGCACCACTAGCAAAAATTGAAATTTTCTTTCCATGTTTTAAACTTTACTGGTTTATATGTCTTTTTAAGACCTAGAAAGGCACAAAGGGGTAACGTAATATATTTAAGGAAGTTAAAGGGGAAAATATTAGAAGCAACAGGTTGAGTTAGTGATGTCCCGCCAATTTTAAACTTAAAAGGTAAGGAGAAACCTGTGTTTGTAGCCTATCTAGGTCCACCAGGAACTTTTTGTGAACAAGCAGCAAAAAAACGTTTTTCAAAACAAAAAGCTGTCTACATTCCTTTTCCAACCGTTCAAGATGTTTTTAAAGCTGTGGAAAATGGAAATGCAACCTATGGGGTTGTTCCGGTTGAAAATTCTATAGAAGGGTCGGTAAACATAACTCTGGATTTACTCTACAAAACAAGCCTTAAAATAGCGGGAGAAATCACGGAGAAAATCCAACATAACCTTATAGTTAAAAAATCCACCAAAAAAGAGAGTATAAAGGTCATTGTTTCTCATCCTCAAGCCATTGCTCAATGTAGAGATTTTATAGAAAAAAATTTTCCAAACGTAAAACTACTTGAAGTAGAAAGTACAGCTTTAGCTGTTAAAAAACTTAGAAACCTAAAAAATGCAGCAGCAATAGGAACTAAACATGCAGCAGAAATTTATAAAATGAAGATTCTA
>CAZNLG010000018.1:2414-3561 GCA_964573765.1 uncultured Candidatus Bathyarchaeia archaeon
ATTGAAAACATCGGAAATAACGAAGATAATTTTACTAGGTTTTTGGTGCTTAGTAAAAAAGATTCAGAACAACCAACTGGAAAAGATAAAACTTCTTTAACTTTTTCCCTGAAAGATAAACCAGGAGCTCTATTTAGATTTTTAAAGCCTTTTGCAGACAGAAACATTAACCTAACAAAGATAGAATCACGTCCATCTAAAGTTAAACCTTGGGAATATGTGTTCTTTATGGAGATAGAAGAACATAGAAAAAACAAACGATGTAAAGAAGCCCTAAAATACGCAAAAAAACTATGTGAACATCTTAAGGTTCTTGGTTCTTATCCAAAAGAAACTTAATCCAAAAAAGCTTCTACAGCAAGATAAAGCTTTTTATATGCATCCTTAAATTCTGGGTCCTTAACCAGATAATTTTTTGCTTTTTCAAAAAACTCTATGAAAGCATCTTTATCACCAGTTAAAACCGTATTCCTAAGTCTTTCCACATGCTCCACCAGACTTTCTAAGACAGGGTCAAAAAGTTTATTGTTAACCTGAATCGATGCATAAAGGTCCGGGTCTGATTGAAGAACAGCTTCAGCAAGAAGTAGTTGAAGAGTAAAAGTTGTTCCACCAAACTTTTTAATCTGATTTATGTCTATATTTAACGAAGAAAGTAAACCGCCAAAGACAATGTTAAGAAAATGAGGCAATGCCAATGTCAACGCAATAAACTTATCATGGGTTTCTGCATCCTTAACAAAGACTATATTTGCACCAGACTCCTTGAAAGGCTTTAAAATAAAATCTAAAATTTCAGGTTTTATTGAGACCGGAATTACCAGAACATTTTTTCCTTTTATTGTTTTAGCATCAGGACCAAACATTGGATGTAAACTTAAAGTGTAAATTCCATCTTTTTGAATTTTCTCTAAAATGGGAAAAATTTCTCTTTTTATCGAAGCAATGTCAAAAAGGACGATTTCACCTTCAAGATTTTTTGACAGTTCCAAGATTATTTTTGGAGTGGCTTCGATGGGTGTTGAAACCATAACCACATCAAAATTTTTTACAATTTCTGTTGGATTGATTGTAAAATCAACTTTAAGTTTTTCAGCTACATTTTTTGTTTTCTCCCAACTCCTTCCTGAAATCATAACTTCAAAGT
>CAZNLG010000018.1:3571-15074 GCA_964573765.1 uncultured Candidatus Bathyarchaeia archaeon
TCTCCTTAAAAAAACGTGCAAACCACTGACCCATTTTGCCTGTACCACCAACAATTAAAATTTTTTTGGTTAAATTCAATGAGCTCTCCCTGTAAGAGACTTAGAACATTTCAACTTAAAAAAGAAACGTATTCATAACTAATGATAACATACCGTTAATGAGAAATCGAGTACAATAGTTCTTTAAGTTGATTTATATGTTTATTCATGGAGAAATTTGCTTGAGCATGTTTAATTGCATTTTTAGCCATTTGATTTCTCAATTTTTCGTCAACCAAAATCTTCAGTGTTTTTTGGGCAAAATCTTCAAGGTTGTACGGTTTAGCTTTAAATCCAGTAACTCCATCTATTACCGTTTCAGCTGGTCCGGAGTTATCATCCCAGACAACTACAGGAACACCATGAGCCATTGCTTCTACAGGTCCTAAACCAAAATCTTCATTTGGTGCTGGGTAAAGGTAAACATAAGCATTTTTGTAATATAGGTTGAGCATTTTGTTTGGAATTCTGTTGACAAAAAGAATTTTATGGTTTAACCCAAGTTTTAAGGCTGTTTTTTTGATTTTGGATGTATAGGTTGGATGAAAGGCACCAGCAACCACCAGGGGAACGTCAAAATCTTTAAGGATTATTTTAAAAATTTGGAGAAGCCATTCAAGCTTTTTGTGGGGTGTATGTCGACTGGAAACAAAAAGAAAACGTTGTTTATTACTTGTTTGGTCTGGAGAGATGTTGGGGATTTCTACACCAGGATAACATAAAACAGCATCAACTTTGTAGATTTTCTTTATTTCATTTAGGGTTTTTTTACTGTTTGCTAAAACAACTTTTGCATTGGATATTGTTAACCTATCCATTTCTTTAACAAACCTTAGATGTTTCCCAAAAAATCCCAGTATTTTCCTGTCAAGGTCATGTCCCCAACCCAGTTTTGCTTCAACAGGTCTTGGATAGATGAATCTAGGAGGGTGGTGTACATAGCATATGTAAGGAGTTTTAAAGTTTAACCATGTTTTATAACCTAACCATCCAGAAGGTTGATGATGACAAAGAAGGACCTTGTATTTTTTCTTTTTCATTTTTTGGGAGATAAAATTTGATAGAAGAATGGTTAAGGGTAAAGAAATCGAATATTGAAATTTTGGTAAGGAGATGTTAGTGAGGTAGGGGTGAATATCTAAGTCTTTAAGCTCGTCCGAAAAACATTTTTCATGGTCTATAATAGCTCCATAACAATCTACTTTAAAACCATGTAAACGAAGATATTTTAATTGGTTAAGAACAACACGTTCAGCACCACCACTTTCAATAAACGCACTATGAAGAATAGCAAGCTTAAAATTCATGTTCAACTGGTTTCAATCCATCCCTATAAGTCTAAATGAATATTCGTCACTCAAAGTTTGAGTTAAAATAAGTACTTCCTAAGGTTTTTAGCCAAATCTTCCGGAAGAACCGCAACAACCGGATTTTGAACAAGAAATGGAAGAAACCATGTATCATTTGTGTAAAGATAGTTTACACCAGGTCTTGCAACGATTTTTAGGTTTATCCAAAAATACTCAAGCTTTTTATGAAGCGGTCCAGAATACAAGATAAACTGGAAACTTGAAAAATTCTTATCTTCAAAAAACTTTAAAACTTTACAAATTCCTTCACATAAGTTTTTTAAGTCTTCTGTATTCAGTTCAAGAAAACTTGATTTTCCGTTTACAATAGCCCAAACTTCATAGTTAGAGACTGGTGTATAGGGTGTAATCCATTCAACATTTCCAATACGATTAATGTACCTTTCCCCTTTTGTTCTTTCAAGCTTTAAAAGGTCTTCCCAAAAATTTGACCTAAATTTTTCATGATAATTTTTGCTGTTCTCCAACAACTCATCTAAAAACTTAAGTGGAAATTCTGTAAACAAAGCCTGCATATGTGGATGGACTATACTTGAACCTGCTGGTGGAAGATACTGCATCCCCACAATAACAAATTTTATTGATGGGCTAGTCTTACTGACTTTCTCAGAAAATTGTAGGATTGTTAAAAAACCGTTTAGAAAAATTTGTGGAGTAAACTCATCTAACCTGATGAAATGTTTTTTTGTTAACACAGTCACAACACTAAATTCTGTGTAAGGAGCTATGTTTGAGAACAGATATGCTTCACCAATCCTAAGCTTACCTCCTGAAATTATCTCATCAGGAAATCTTGCTGCAGACTTTTCTATTTTTTCAGGACAGAAAAAACAGTTCTCCTCAGATTTTTTAGCAAGTTCTTCAAGGATAGCTTTATCAGCAACATATATCTTTTCTACGGGTCTTCCAGAATTTCTTAAAAGGATCGTTGAAACTTTACCTGTAAGAGGATTTATCCTGTATTCGATAAGTTTTGATTCAGGTTTAAAGTTTTCTTGTGGATTAAGAATCTTTGCCTCTTTTATGAAGCTTTCTAGTTTAATCATCTAAAAACACCACTAGTTACTTGCTTAAGTTTTAGTCTTATCTTCTTGTAATTTTGGTGCGGCGGGTCGGATTTGAACCGACGAACCCCTACGGGAGAGGATTTCTCCCTGAACTTGAGTCCCCCGCCTTTGACCTAGCTCGGCCACCGCCGCTCATTACATTCTAAGTATTTGCCGGGAAAATTTTAATGTTTATGTGAAGGTTTTTATGGGAAATAAGTTTTTTAAGATAGGATAGGATGAAGAACAGGCTATTCCGACCTTCAGGATGAGGAAGCTTGAAAGGTCTGACTTAACTAAATGACTTAAAGTTTGATGTTGGTGAAGAATTTGAATCTCATAATTTTTGGTCCTCCGGGTGCTGGTAAGGGAACTCAAGCGGAAAAACTTGTGGAAAAATTTGGAGTTCAACATGTTTCAACTGGTGATATGCTTCGTGAAGCTGTGGCTAAACAAACTGAGTTAGGTAAAAAGGCTAAAGGATATATGGATAGGGGTGAACTTGTACCAGACGAAGTTGTTATCGGTATTGTAGAAGAAAAACTAAAACAGTTAAGTTACGAGAAAAAAGGTTTTTTGCTTGATGGTTTTCCAAGAACCTTAGCTCAAGCTGAAGCCTTAGACCAGTTACTTAAAAAACTTAACATAAAAATCGATGCCGTAATAAATTTGGAAGTTGATGAAGAAGAAATTGTAAAGAGGCTCTCAAACCGAAGAACCTGTAAAGTATGTGGTGCAGTTTACCATTTGATATTTAATCCACCAAAAATTCCGGGAAAATGTGATAAATGTGGTGGAGAACTCTATCAAAGAGATGATGACAGGGAAGAAGCCATCAGAAACAGGTTGAAGGTATACAAAAAACAAACAGAACCTCTCGTTGAATACTACCAAGAAAAAAAGATTTTAAAGAATATCGATGGAAGCAAAACCATAGAAGAAGTTGCAAAAAGTATAGAGGAGGTTCTTAAAAACAAAAACTGACGTAGTAGGAACCTGAACCAGTTATACTTCTTTTCAAAAAAATTAGACTTTAGTTTAGAATATGTCGATCATTCTTGCTAGGACTGCTTTACCTCTGTAGTCTGGTAGGAGGATTGGAGATTTTCTTTTTGTGGTTATTCCAGCTTCTTCCAGCTGTTTTATGTATTTTTTCACATGGTTTAGGGTAGGCTTACCTACGGTTACACCTTTTTTTACGTATTCTGCTGCAGTTATACCTGCCCTTCTCCCAAAAACTAAACAATCCAAAGTGGAATTTCCCATAAGCCTATTTTTTCCATGAACTCCACCGGAAACTTCACCAGCCACAAGAAGACCTTCTAAGTTTGTTCTTCCATTTGGGTCTGTTTCTACACCCCCATTCTGGTAGTGAAGTGTTGGAAAAACAAGAACAGGATTCTTAGTTATGTCGATCCCAAACCTTTTGTACATTCTAACCATACCTGGAAAAGACTTTTTAATGGTTCCTTCCCCATGGATTAGGTCGATCATAGGTGTATCTAACCATACTCCCCTTATTCCGGTTGGGGTTGTAACACCCTTATTTCTGATATAGCATTCTCTTATGATAGCTGCTGCTTCCACATCTCTTGGTTCAAGCGGATAAACAAAAGCTTCACCATCTATGTTCACAACCTGAGCACCAGCACCTCTCAACTTCTCAGTTAGAAGCAGTCCTATTATCTGTTGGGGGTAAGCAGCACCTGTAGGATGATATTGCGCGGTATCCATATCTCTAAGTTTTGCTCCAGCTCTGTAAGCGATAACAACACCATCACATGTTGCACCATAATGGTTTGTTGTTGGAAAACCTCTGATATGTAATCTTCCAAAACCTCCTGTAGCAAGAATTGTCACTTTAGCTTTAACAATTTTGTATTCTCCTGTTTCCATGTTCCAAAGGACAGCACCTACAACTCTACCTTCCACATCTGTTAAAAGTTCGATTGCAGGATAAAATTCAAGACATGGAATTTTTCTGTTTCGAAATTCATCTCTGATAACTCTAAGCTCTTCAAGTCCGGTGTAATCACCAGCAGCATGCATTCTCCTTCTTGAAGCCCCCCCTCCAGCAAGTTCCACAAAATTTCCATTTTCATCCCTGTCAAACATAGCTCCAAGCTCAGTTAACCATTGAATTATGTAGGGAGCATCCTCCACGAGGGCTCTTACAACATCAAACTTATTGGCAAAATGACCACCCCCAATGGTATCAAGAAAATGGATGACTGGTGAATCTTCAGGTCTATCTGCTGCCTGGGTTCCACCTTGTGCCATGATGGAGTTAGAGTCACCATGTCTCAGTTTTGTGGTTAACAAAATATTTTCAACAGGAACCCCCATATTATTTGCCCAAAGAGCTGCTGTTGTTCCGGCTAATCCACCACCTATTATCAGTACATCAGGTTCATAATCAACCTTTTCCAAGTCGATTTCGTCAGGGTCTATGACAGGATAAGCTTCAAGTAGGTCTACAACTTCATTTGGTGCAATCTCTCCTTTGTTGGGACCAACCTTAATTTCTCTTTTTCCACCAGGTGCATAATCTGGATGAATTTTTAAAACTTCTTCTCTTTCTTCAAGAGTCATAGCTTTTGGTGGTTCTTTCATTCTAGCTGTTCTTGTTTCATGAACAATTTCTATTAGTTTATACATGTATTCTGGGTATCCTTCTATGAATTTTAGTTCAGACATTTTAGATTTCTCTCCCCTAATCCAGTTTTATTTCCCTTTTTCGGTACATTTCCTTAAGTTCTTCTAAACTAAGTTTAAGAATTCTTTCAAATTCTTCGTTATATTTTCCTTCCTTAATCTCTTCGATTCTTTTTTTAAGGTTAGGTTCCGGGGGAAGATTGTATTTTCCATGAATTCTTCTTACAAGTTGGAAAAGGTGGTAGTGTACTATTTCAGCTGGACAACGCATAGCACAAAGACCACACTGGATACATTCAAATGAATTTTCTGCTGCAAATTTAAAGTCGCCTCGAAGTATCGCTTGTACAGAATCCATAACTTCTAAGTCCTGTGGGCAAGCCTTAGTACATGTGTTACATGAAACACATCTAGCGATTTCCGGAAAATATTTAAACACCACACTTAAGCTTGCTTCTTCTTTGGATATGTCATAGGATGGTTTTTCAGCAGGAGCAAACGGTATCTGTACAAGATACATTCCATCTTCAACCCTTGTTTGGCATGCCATCGCTGTTCTAAGCTTATAGTCACCTTCTTTTCTGTACACAGTTGCACAGGCTCCACAAAAACCAGCTCTACATCCGGCTCCTCTTATAAACCTGTAACCAGCAAACTCTATGGCTTGCATAAGTGTTAAATCTGCCGGAACACGGTAAGCTTTACCCATAATGTAGATTGTTACCCAATGTTTAATGTCCTTTTCATCCAAACCCGTTGTAACTGATTTGTTTGACTCTCTAATTCTTTCCATGATGTCTAAGGTTTCACCCATCCTTTTTACCACCCTTCTTTCTAAGTTTGGATGAAATTCTAATTTTAAGAGCTTTACTATAAACCTGAATTCCTTATACGTTTAGGAGACCCTTTTTTTCCAACAATGGTTTTGGGTTTATATGATTTAACTCAAATCCACAAATTTTTTCATTTAAACCAAAGGCAACAGCCATCAACTGGGTAAAGTAAAAAACGGGAACCATACTAAATTCTGGATGTAGCTTCTTAACTTCATCTTGTCTGTTGTCTAAATTAAAGGCACAAAGTGGACAGCTTAAACCCACACATTCTCCTCCTTCCATTCTCACTTGGTTAAGAATATCAAAAACCAGTTCCGCCACCAATTCCTTTCTGTTAACTGTTTGATAACTACCACAACATCTAGTCTTAAACGGAATGTCAACAACTTCAGCTCCCAACGCTTCAAAAAGTTCTTTAAGAATCGTGGGATTTTCAGGTTTATCTATTCCCACATCTTCCGGACGTACCATCAAACAACCATAATACGGAACAACCTTTAGGTTTTGAAGAGGTTTCTTGACTTTTTTCCTTATTTGTTCAAAACCTAATTCTTTTAGTATCTCCAAAAAATGAAGAACCTTTACGTTTCCTTGGTAATCTTTTTCTTCGTCCATTAGACTATTTATTTTTTTAAGTCTTTCTGGGTCTTGTTTTACAAATAGATTACTTCTTTTCAGAGTGTTAAAACACATGGTACACAATGTAACCACACGGTACTCATTCTTTACGATACCTTTTTCGTTCATTTCTTGAACACGTATAAGGTTTCGGATAGGAGCAAGATGATGCATTAGGTCATCAGTTGTCATGGAAAAAACTGTACCACAACAATTCCATTTTGGAAGTTCAATTAGTTCTACACCTAAAATTTTTGCAGATTCGATGGCAGAAGTTTCAAAGTTTTTTGCAGTTGTTTTTAGGGTACAACCTGGATAATACGGGATCTTTATCATGACCCTTGCATCCCTTAAGAAGTGAATTTACGGAAGTTACTGACAAGGGCTATTTGAGGAAGCTTTTTCCTTTCTTCTTCTGGAATTTCTGATATGTGAATGTGGTCTAAACCTTTTCTTAACCTTATTTGTCTTAATGCTTCTCCTAACTTAGCTAGGTCTATTTTTCTTGGACACCGAACAACACATGTAAAACATGAAAGACAAACCCACATAGTTTTTGAATTTAAAACTTCTTCCCGTCCTAACTGAATAAGCCTAACCATTTTTCGAGGTGTTATATCCATTTTTGAAGCAGTTGGACAACCACTAGAACACATACCACACTGGATACATAACCTAACATCTTCACCACTAAGCTCTTTAACCTTCTCTGAAAACTTTGGGTCTCCAAGAAGTTTCACGGCCAAAGTTCACTCCAATTTTGGAGATAGATCATTTTAACGTTTCCAAAATATATTTATTTTTAGAAGAAACCTTCAGTTTAATCTCCCAAAGTTTTTCAGCCAAAGATTCGATGTAAACCCGATTTTCCAGTTTTTCTTTCCATCTTTGAGGAATCTTTTCAATTCCATGATAAGAGCCACTAAGACCCCCTGTCATTGCACCTAGGGTATCTGTGTCACCACCAAGATTTACTGCATACACAACAGATTCTTCAAAGCTTTCAAGATTAGCCAAGAAAGAATAGATAGCTGTTGGAACAGAATTAAATGCTTCAATTCCGTTTCCAAGTTTAAAAACGACTTCTTGAGGTTTTGCTTTTTTGTTTAAAAGGTCCTTTACCAGACGAATTTTTTCCTTGTAGATTTTGCTTTCAACAAAGTCGTTAAGGTTTTGGAGAAAAACTTCTTTGTTGAGAGGTTTGGTTAAGGTTATGGTTAGAGAGATAGCATAAGCTTGTAAAGCCGCTCCTTCTTTTCCAAGTGGATGAGCATGAGTGATCTGAGTTGCTTGATATGCAACCAACTTTAGTTTTTTTGGGTCATCATGATAAAATAAACCTATAGGTGCAACCCGCATAGCTCCACCGTTTCCATAAGAACCAGCACCACCAAATAGTTTTTCACTGGCTTTATCCCAAGGCTCTCCTTTTTCTATCCATTCCAAGACTTCAGGTGGACTTGGTCCATAACCCCTAAAAACATTAAAATTTTTGATAAATTTTTTAGCCATATCTTTACCATTAAAACCTTCATTCTCAACCAAAGACTCAGCAACACCAATCATCATCTCGGTGTCATCTGTGTAGGAACCTGCTGGAAGTCTTCCAGAAACCATCTCTCTAACTTCACCATGAATAAGTTTAATTTCTTCCATACTCAAGCCTTCAACAGGCATACCTAACGCATCACCCACAGCAGAACCCACCAATCCACCAAGAAAACTAGACCTTAAATTTTTCTCGAACTTTCATACCCCTCTAAGGTTTATCCAACGACTCCAACAAAATTTCAGCTAAATATTTTACCTTAACTGGTTTGTTGTTTTTTATTGCTACGTAGTTTAGGTTAAAAAGACAGAATGGACAGGGAGTGGTAAGAATGTCAGCTTTTTTTAATGCTTCCTCAATTCTCTGTAAAGCTATTTGAACCGAGAAATCTTTAAAGGCAGCCCTTACTCCTGAATTTGCTCCACAACAAAAGGAGTTTTCACGGGTTTTATCCATCTCTACAAGGTTTCCAACAGCATTTAAGAGTATTCTAGGTTCATCATATAAGTTGAAGGCTCTTCCAAGATGACACGGGTCATGGTAGGTAAAAATTTTATCCGTTTTTTTAAGTTTTAATTTTCCATCCTTGTAAAGATTACTTAATAATTCAACCAGATGGTAAATTTCAATTTTTTCACCTGTAATTTCCGGGTAATATTTTTTAAAGGTTCTGTAACAACCAGCACAAGCAACCAAGATTTTTTTTATACCCAAATCATCAAACTTATCAAGGTTTTTCTTGAAAATTTTTTCCGCTGTGTCTGTATCCCCAAAATTTATCAATGGAGCACCACAACAACCTTCATCTTCCAATAGTCTAAAATCCACCTCAGCCTTTTCCAGAACTTCCAACGAAGAAACAGCAACATTTTTTGTTAGGTAAGCCGACAAACATCCAACAAAAAACAGAGTTGAAGAATCTACATTTAGTTTATGTTTGTAGGTTTCTGGAAGCCATTCCCACCTTTTTTCAGGTTTACCATTTACAGAATTTTGGTTCTTTAAAATTGACTCTATTATCTTTTTATGAGGCTCTAAGGGTGCATAATTCCTCTTACATAGCTCAACTCTAGCTTTACCTACTACTTCTGAAATTCTTATCTTTCGGGGACAAACGGTTTCACAAGATTCACACTGAGTACAAAAGAAAACGGCTGCAACCATTTCATTGGAAACAGGTTTTTTGTTCAGAAGGTTTTGAGCTATCTTAATTCTTGAAAGAGGAGTATAAAGTTTATTGTTGGTTATTAGGTAGGTTGGACAAACCTGAAGACAAACTTCACATTCATCACAACCGTAGATTTCTTCTTTAAAATTTTCCAGACCCAACTGTTCTCCCGATCCGTGTTTACTTAAATTTTCTTAAATCAAAGAATTTTAGTATTTCCTTAATGGTAAAATTGTTCGTTTTTCTCCGAACATTTTCGAAAACTTAAAGATTCCGGATGGATTTAATGATTTTAAGTTGAAGAAGTTTAAACATAAAAAAATCGTCTTTGATCATGGTACTTATTTTGGTTATTCTTGTGTCTTTGACGGTTGACGTCAACCAAGCTGAAGAAAAATGGGTTCCTTATCAACCAGACCCTAAACAGGTTACGGTGAGGGTTAATGAAGTCGATGGAAAAATTTTTGTGGAAACTTCTATAACCTTTAAAAATGCTGGTTTTTATGTTGACTGGAACTCTGTTGCTCAAAACGATTCAAGTTTTTATGTTTACGTAAAGGTTAAAGCTTGGACCGGTCCTTCAGCCCAAGTGATAACTCAAAAAACCCATGTTTACAATCTGGGTTCTTTACCACCCGGAAGTTACTCTTTTGTGTTTAATGTTAATGGTAACCCTGTTAAAACTGTAAAGTTTAAAGTTGAACCTTCATGGTTTGAAATCTCGTCCTATTTACCCTTTTTGATACTGGTTATGCTGATTCTCATAGTTTTTATATTCATTGTCTTTGTTAGAATAAAAAGACAACATGAAAGTTTAAGAAGTTAAAAATATCTTTTAGGTTTGGGGAAGTTATTGAAAGTTTTCTTGGACGGACATATCCACTCAAGGTACAGTAGAGCTACAAGCCAAGATATGACGATATCCAACATAGCAAGATATGCTCAACTTAAAGGGTTAAACGTGGTTGGAACCGGAGATTTTACCCATCCCTTATGGCTTAAAGAGTTAAAAGAAAATCTAGTTGAAGAAAATGAAAGTGGTTTATATAGTGTAAAGGGTAAGGAAAAGTTTAAAGTTTTGTTTATGATAACCACGGAAGTAAACACTGTTTTTGAATTTGAAGGTAAAACAAAGAGAGTTCATCATGTTATCTGGACACCTTCAATTCAGACAGCAGAACAAATTAACGAAAAACTATCACGTTATGGTTCATTGGAATCAGATGGTAGACCCACTTTAAGTATGACAGCGCCTGAACTTGTTGAAATAGTTTTAGATGTTTCAAAAGATAACGTAATTTTTCCAGCCCATGCATGGACACCTTGGTTTAGTGTTTTTGGAGCCTTTAGTGGGTTTAACAGTTTAAAAGACTGTTACCAAGACAAAACAGACAAGATTTTTGCCGTAGAGACCGGTTTATCTTCAGACCCACCCATGAATTGGAGAGTTAGTGAATTGGATAGGTTACCCATAATATCAAACTCAGATAGCCATAGTTACTGGCCTTGGAGACTTGGTAGAGAAGCAAATGTTCTTGAAGTTAAAAATTTAACCTACCAAGAAATCATAAAAACAATAAGGTTGAAAAATCCTGAAAAATTTCTTTTTACCATTGAAACTGACCCTGCTTATGGGAAGTATCATTGGACAGGTCACAGAAATTGTGGTGTTTCTATGTCCGCTTCGGAAGCCATCAAACATGGAGATATCTGTCCTGTTTGTGGAAAGAAAATGACTAAAGGTGTTGAAGAAAGAGTTGAAGAAGTGGCGGATAGACCAAAAGGATATAAACCTGCGAATACTCCTGGTTTTGTACATCTTATACCTCTCTCAGAAATTTTAGCTTTGGTTGAAGGATTTGAGAGCCCTTCAAACCGAAAAACTTGGGACCTTTATACTACACTTATCAAAAAATTTGGAAATGAATATGAAGTTCTTCTTTATGCTGGATTTGAAGAGCTTTCAACAGTTGTGAATGTTGAAGTAGCTGACCTCATTGTACGTGTAAGGGAAGATAGGGTAAAGATAGAACCGGGATATGATGGAGTTTACGGTAAACTTATAAAAGATTGGGAAACAAAGATGGTTAAACCACAAACCAGTAAAAGAAAGGTTAGTCTTCAGGATTTTATGTAGATGTTTCTTAAGTGGCAAAGTATTTATATGGTAATCAGGTTCAAATTGATTTTAACTCTGAAACCCCAACATTGAGTGGCGAGGG
>CAZNLG010000019.1:0-986 GCA_964573765.1 uncultured Candidatus Bathyarchaeia archaeon
AGTCTCAGTGATTGCTGAAAGACATCGCCCTGCTGTTTTTTATGAATTTTTTTAGGATTTAATATTTTTCCATTTTTATACCATATCTCTTCTGTGTGTGAAAAGAGATAATTAGAATTTTTAAGCATAGATTTATATTGAATTTCTAATTTTTAAATTTTCCATTTATCATCTGAATCAAGAAAAGCGATGAAATTTGATTGAGCGAGCTTAATTCCAGTATTTCTGGCATAATCCTGCGCAGCAGCGCATACCCAGGAAAGCTGTGATATTGTCTGTGGCGAGTCAAGGTTGTATTGACCATAATCTTCTGGGCACAACTGATATGAAGAGAGAATTTTCAGCTTGTCACTGAACTTTTTGGTGAAGGAAACATAATCCTTATCGATGGTGAAGAAAGGATTCTTCAAGCTTTATCCTTCAGAAAAATGAAGGATAGACAGATTGTTCGTGGTGAAAAATTTAAACTTCCTCCTCCTTCAAGTTTAAACCCTGAAAAAATAGTTTTTGAAGACTTGGTAAAACAGTTAGATGGAAGTAAAAAAGAAGTTGTAAGAGTTCTTTCAAGAGTTCTTGGTATTGGAGGAGTCTACACAGAAGAAGTTTTAAAGATTGCTGGAGTTGAAAAAACATTAGCTTGTAGCGAATTAAACGAAGTTGACTTTAAAAAAATCTATGAAGCTGTGACCTATCTGTTGGAAAAAAGAAACAACGTTCAACCATGTATCGTTTTCTCATCTTTGGATGAACCTATAGATGTTTTACCGTTTCCCCTTCAACTTTATGAAGGATTTAAGATAAACTACTACCCAACCTTTAACGAAGCCTTAGATGAATATTTTACAAGAATCGTTGTTAAGGAAGAAGTAAAACAACGTGAAGAAAAAATTAAATTCCAACTTGAAGAGCAAAAAAGAATTCTTGATGAACAACTTAACAAACTAAAAGAACTGGAAGAAATAGAACACAAAAACAAACTCATAGGT
>CAZNLG010000019.1:996-10359 GCA_964573765.1 uncultured Candidatus Bathyarchaeia archaeon
TGACTTGATTTTCCGATTTTCAAGTACCCTTCAAGAATTGGTTAACTGGATTCTGGAAGAAAAGAATAAAGGAAAAAGCTGGTCTGAAATTGAACAGGAAATTTCTTTCAGAAAATCGATGGGAAAGGAACCCTTTATCTATTTTAAGTTAATAAACCCAAAGGAAAAATGTCTGGAAGTTTCTGTTGAGAATACAGATTTTACGTTAAACCTAAACAAAACCATCTATCAAAATGCATCTGACTATTATGAAGAATCCAAAAAGATACGTAAAAAAATACTTCGGCTTAAAGATACGTTAGAAGAAACTAAAACTAAGCTTAAAACAATCGAAGAAGGATTGGAAACCATAAAAACTGAAGTTGAAAAACCTGAAAAAATTCCGGAGAAAAAATGGTTTGAAAAATACCGTTACTTTTATTCTTCAGAAGGTTTTTTGGTTGTTTCCGGAAAAGATGCATCTTCAAATGAAGCATTGATAAAAAGATATACCGAACCAGAAGATTTAGTTTTTCATGCTGATGTATTTGGTGCTCCTTTCACAATCGTTAAAACCCAAGGTAAAATTCCCACAGAAAAAACACTAGAAGAAGCAGCTCAATTTACAGCATGCTACAGTAGAGCATGGAAAGATGAACTTGCTTCCGTGGATGTATACTACGTAAAACCAGACCAACTAAGTAAATCTGCCCCTTCAGGTCAGTATTTGGGTCGGGGAGCCTTTACCATAACTGGTTCAAAAAACTATCTTCATAAGATTCCCCTAATGTTGGGTGTAGGAGTTAAATTAAACGAGAAAGCTCAAGTGTATGTTGCCCCCCCTACTGCTGTTGAACATTTTACAAGTTACTACGTTAAAGTGGTTCCTGGAAAGGAAGATGCAAAAAAAATTGCCTTTAAGATTAGGTCCATGATTGCTAACCTTGTACCTAAGGATTGGAAAGATAAAATTTTAAAGATTCCGTTGGAGAACTTTGTTTCTCATATACCTTTTGGTAAAGGTTTTATCGTACAAAGATGAAAATTTAAAGCTTATGTTTGGCAGGAATAATGTTCTACAGTAAATTTTAATTCTTAGAAAAACCCTAAACAGCTTAGTTATACCGTGTATAAACTTGGGTAAGGGGAGAGACTGTTTGAAAACAGGAACCGAAGAAAAATCCCCGGTAAAAGTTAGGGATGTCATGAAAACACCTGTGGTAACCATACCTGAAAATGAACCTGTAAAGAAAACAGCTAAACTAATGTTGGAACATAACATTGGAAGTGTTGTGGTTGTAGATTTGTTAGGAAAACCTGTGGGAATAATTACTGGGAAGGATATAGCAAGCAGAATTGTAGCTAAAAGTTTGTCCCCACTCAAGGTAAAAAATAAGGATATTATGAGTCATCCTGTGGTTACAATTTCTCCAGAACTTGGTTTAGATGAAGCAGCTGTAAGGATGAAAAAATTTGGAGTTGATAGACTTCTTGTTATGGAGAGGGGTAAAATTGTGGGAATAATTTCAAGTGTTGAAATTCTTAACATAACTCCTGCTCTTTTGGAAGCAGTAACAGAAATAGTCAGGGTTAGTGCTGCAACTTCAAGAAATGAAAAGGTGTTTTTAACTGGTTACTGTGAACTTTGTGGTCAATGGTCCGATGTACTTGTAGAAGTTAACGGAAAGTTTGTGTGTGAAGAATGCTCAGCAGAATTAGGTGAAGGAGAATCCACATAAGAAGTTTTAGATGCTAAATTTAAGCTCTTAAGTTTTTGTTTGGTTTTGCATGTTTTTTACTTCTCTTACATAAAAAACCATGAGAAGTAAACCAACTATGGTAAGGATTGCTCCTACAAGAAAGGTTATCCTAAAACCAAACGTGTCTGCAAGGTATCCTCCTAGGATGGGTCCAACAACCCAGCCTACAAACCATGTTCTATCATAAACCCCCATTGCCCATCCCCTTTTTTCAGAAGGAACAAGGTCTGCTATGAATGCCATGGCTGTTGCACTCATAGCAGCCCATGTTGCCCCTTCTAAGGCTTGAATCAATATAGCTTGAGAAGCATTTTGAATGATTGCATAAGCCGAAAATGCAATCATAAACCCAAACATGGATAAAATAAGAATTCGTCTTCTTCCAAACTTGTCAGAGAGTTTTCCAACTGTTGGGGAAAATATAGCTCCTGATGCTGAACCAACCATGTAGATAAAACCTACCATCGTAACCGTTGCTCCCAATTGTTGGTTTAAATAAATAGCAAGGATTGAATAAACCATTCCAGAACATACCATAAGTGGAAAAATCGAAAAACAGAAAAGGTAAAGAGCCTTGTTTTCCAATTTTGCCCACCCCAGTATACGGAAATGTAAAAACCATAGTTCAAGATTAAAATTTGTTATCCTTAAGAAAGACTATGGAAGATTCAGTAATTTACGGTAATTCGATTTAAGTAAAAAATTATTGAGCATATTGAAGAACAACGGTTTTTTTACCGATAAATTCTGCTGCTGTCACCATTTTCTTACCCAGTTTTTTGGCTTTATCCCAAACATCTTTTGTTCTTTCCCTGTATTTTGGTTCTCTGGGTAGGTGATGGTCATAGATAATTATCTCTGTTTTATCCGTTTCTTCAACTATCCGAAGAACGTTCTCCAAGGTTCTTCTAAAATTTATCAGGTTTAAAGTATACCCCAACATGTAAGTCATGGGGCCATCCAAAATTAGGATTGTTGGGTCTTCCTTGATGATCCATTCAGCATAGTCTTCTATTATGGGTCCGTTTAAATCTGAAGAATGGATTAACTTCTCCTTTCCATACTCGATTACTGTTGAAAAAACCCAACCAACCCTTGAAAATTCTATTCCATGAAACAGGGGTTGGGTAAATCGAAGTTTTGTATTCCCAAACCTAAACTTTTTTCCTTCAGGAAACTTAACTTTAACTTTTTCCAGTTCCAATTCGGGGATTATTTGGTAGCGGTTCCATTTTTCTGTTCTTTTCAAAAACCATTTTTTACCCTGTGTTAGAAGGTTTCTTCTTCTTTGGTCATAATCTCCGAAATGTTTTGTTTGGGAGAGAGGTAAATCTTCCATGGGGTCTTTATATTCTTTGGTTTGGGGTTCTTTAAGTAATTCTTCAAATTTTGTTTTACCAAACGTTTCATAAAGGTGTTTATAAAATTTTTCAGCCCTCTTTCTTTGAGAATCATTGATAAATTCATTGGGGTTCTTTGAAAAAACGATTTTGTTTTCATAGATTTTCTTCTCAAAATCTGTGAAATGGTCATAATGATAATGAGAAATAACTATTATTTCAGCTTCTTTTGAAGCTGCTTTTATGGCTGAATAACCTTTCTCATACCAATAGAGCTTTTTGTCTTCTGAAGCGGGAAAACTTGGTTGCATGACGGCTATACCTGGGTCTATGAGGATTTTTATGTCTGGGGTCACTATTAGACTGCAAGAAGATTTTGCTCCAAGCGAATCAAACCAAACTGGTTTAAAAAGAATCTTCAACTTTATGGTTTCACCAAATTAGGTTTGTTTGTTTAGGTTTAAAAAAGAAAACCTTTTAATTTACCCCAAACCTATAGGATATGAAACAAATCTTAGCCTTTCGGGTAGACATGGAATAATTCAGAGTCATAAGCCTTGGAAAATTCGACAGACATAAAGATAAAGTTTCTTGGTGGAACCGGGGAAGTAGGAAGGTCCGCCTTAGCTTTAACCAGTGGAGATACTACTCTTCTACTTGATTATGGAATTCTTCTTAATCGTGAACCAGAATTTCCACTTCATATTTCACCTAAAAGTTTGGATGGAATAGTTGTTTCTCATGCACATCTTGACCATAGTGGTGGTGTTCCTATATTCTATTTGAGGAATAACATTCCACTGTATACGACAGGATTAACTTTTCAACTTTCCAGGATACTTATAAACGATTTGATCAAACTTTCAGGTTATTATCTTCCCTATGAAAATTCAAATTTGAATCAGATGGCAAGATGCGTAGTGTATGTCAACTACGGTAAAGAATTTAGAATTGGAAACTTTAAACTCACATTTAAGGAAGCAGGGCATATTCCTGGAAGTTTTCAAACAGTTGTTAAAACCAATAAATTCAAGTCTCTAGTCTATACTGGTGACATCAATCTTCAGAAGACAAAACTTTTGAACGGTGCAGATATCGATTATGGTGAAGTTTCTTGTTTGATTCTTGAAGCAACATATGCTAATGAAGACCATCCAGACCGTTCAAAGCTTGAAGAAGCTTTTGTTGAACGAGTCAGAAGTGTTGTTGAAGCTGGAGGTACTGTTCTTGTTCCAGCCTTTTCCGTTGGTCGTTCTCAGGAAGTACTCTGTATTCTTGCAGACCATGGTTTTGAATATCCTGTTGTGATGGATGGGATGGCTTTAAATGTAAATGAAGTTATGCTTAGTTATCCTGAATACTTCCGTGATTATGGTTTACTTAGGAATGCTTTGGAGAATGCAAAATGGGTTTACCGATGGAAAGAAAGAAGGGAAGCTGTCAACAAACCTTGTGTGATAGTTTCTCCTGCAGGAATGTTACAAGGTGGGGCTGCAGCTTTTTACATGGGTAAGGTTGCAAAGAAAAAACGTAATGCTATCTTTCTTGTAAGTTACCAGATACCTGGAACACCTGGAAGAAAACTTTTGGAAGAAAAAAAGATTTTTGTTAATGGTAAACCTGTACATGTAGAAGCTGAAGTTGAAAGGTTTGATTTTTCTTCCCATGCTGGAAGAAGCGACCTTGAGATGCTACTAAAAAACGTTAAGGGTAATCCAACAGTTTACCTTGTTCATGGAAGCAAAGAAAACTGTCAAAATTTGGCTGAATGGGTTAGAGCAGAACTTGGATTTGAAGCCTTAGCACCTTCAGCTGGAGAAGTTTACAAAATTTAAAGATTAAAGGTTAAAAATTTAAAAGCCCATGTTATGTATTAGGGTGGGGTGTATAGTTTCCACATGTTAGGTGAGCCAAGAGGAAGTCTAATAGTTGTTTGTGGTTGTCCTGGAACGGGGAAGACCGTGTATTGTGCGACTGTGGCGTATAGTTTAGTTTCAGAAGGTAAAAAATGTGTTTATGTTTCATTTATCGAAGACAAGGATTATTTCTTTAGAAACATGAAAAATTTTGGTATGGATTTTAAGAAGATGGAAGAAGAAGATAGATTTCTCTTTCTTGACATTGTTTCACCAGGAGAAGCTGGCTTACAAGCCGTGACCAACAATATTCTTGAAGCTATCGAGAGACTTAACGCTGAAATGGTGGTTGTGGATTCCTTTAGCGCTTTGGAAATGGCTTTTCCAAAAAAGAGTGATGTAAGAATCTTTCTTCATCATATCTTTAGTAGAGTTGTTAGACGGATGGACTGTACAAGTTATGTGGTTGTAGAGGGTGAAGAAGTCACTACAGCTATGCCTTCCTACATTGCTGATGCTGTTGTTTTGTTGAAGACCCGTCCCATTGAAGGTGGGAGGGTTTTAAGGGAATTTCACATAGTAAAGACAAGATGGGGTGAAAAAGATTTTTCACCAAAACTTTTCACGTTACATCAAGGATTTAAAACATTCAAAAGTTACCGTTTTGTTGAACCAAGGGAAAGAAAACGTTTTGAACCTATCCCGGATACGAACGACCGTTTTTCTTCTGGTGTTAATGGTCTGGATAAAATTTTAGGTGGAGGATATCCAAAGGGTTCGGTTGTGCTTTGGGATGTAGGTGAAAATGTACCTTTACATGCATTTGCACCCTTTATAATTGCTACCGAATGTAACTTTATAAATCAGGGTAGGTTGGTTGTAGTTCTACCCACTAAAGGTGTAGATGCAACCTTTAAGAAAAAACTTCATGAAGGTCATATTGATAAAGAAGCTTACGGGAGAAACCTGTTTATAGTTCAATATACGGTTTCTGTGGAAAAATTAGAGCCTTATATGATTGAATTTGACCCAAACATCGAAATGCTCCAGGAAAGAATTTCAAGTTTTATAACACGTAGAAAGAGAGAAATAGGTGAACCCATACTCGTTGTTGTCGGTTGGGATATGATTGAACATGTTTATGACCCAAAAAGTTTAACTCAAATTTTTAACTTTTTTGCTATTGAAACAAAAACTCGTGGGGACCTTATGTTAGTGGTTACAAAACCTGATGTAAAACAGACTGAAACTTTGAAGGATATAGCTGATGTTCATATAAAACTTCGTATGTTTGAAGGAAACTTGGTTCTTTACTGTGAAAAACCTTACACCCAACCTTATATTGTAGATTTCGATACCGATAAAGGGTTTAGAATTCCGAAACCTATCCCCGTTAAATAGTTTTTGTTTTTTGAGTTCGATTAAAATGGAGATGGAGGTCTTTCCAGGTTCAAGTATAATGATTAAGGGGAGAGTTCCGGCTGGAATATGGCTTCTACTTGGAACGCCTGGCTCAGGTAAAACAACCTTTTGTAGACAGTTTACTTGGTATGGTTTAAGGAACCACCAACCATGTATCTATGTGATAACAGAAGAGTCACCTGAAGATTTTAGGGAAGGTATGAAATCCTTTGGTTTTGATGTTACTTCTCAGGAAAGAGAAGACCTGATTAGGCTTGTTGATTGTTATGCTTGGAGAAGTTCTGGTGTTTCTTCTTCAAGATATGCTCTCTCCAATCCAGGAAGTATCTCGGAAATTCTAATCCTTGTAGAAGAAGCTAGAAAGGGGATAGTTGGTCCTTCACGTTTTGTTCTTGACTCAATTACTTCTCTTACAGTAGATTCTGGTCAAGAAACTGTTCTAAAGTTTCTTCGAATCCTGAAAGCTAGACTTAGGAATCATGGTCAAATTGGTTTTTGTACGGTTGAAGCTGGTGCTCATGATGAATATTTTATGAACCATCTAAGATACATGTTTGATGGAATCGTTGAACTAAAACTTGAAGAACGTGATGGTGAGCTAAGAAGGTTTATACGGGTTTACTCGATGAAAAGGGCTAAACATGAACTTAAATGGTTTCCCTTTAAAATCACTAACGATGGAATAGTTGTGGAAAATAGGTCTGCTAATTTATTTTAAACATCTACTGTTAAACCTTTTTTAAAACTACGTTCGTTTTTTCACATTTTGTAGAAAAAACATTTTTTAGAATGATGTTTGTTGTACAGGGTTTTTCTTCCATACATCTTAGCAAAATTTAAATATTCAGTAATAATAGGTTATTAGGTAACAACTTAACAAGATTGAGAAATATTGGGTGATGAAATGAAAAAAATACTGAAAAATAGGGAAGCAGTTTCACCAGTTTTGGCTGTCTTACTTTTGATAGCTATTGCAGTTGGTGCAGCAGTAGTCACATATGCATGGGTCATGGGATTTGTAGGAACCCAAACCCAACAATCAGGAGCAGTCCTAGTGGTAGACAGGGTAGCTTGGAATGGAACGACACTAGACGCTTCTCATGAAGCAAACGCTACAATTACTATCAGAAATACTGGTACCGGACCGGCAACAATAGTAGCAATCTATTGGGGTACTAATACTCCTGGAAACTACTCTCAAGCAATAACCACTATCAAATGGGACAGTGTTGGGACGTCACATTCTTGGAAGACTACCACATGTACAATACAACCAGGTGGTGCTGTAGACATCTGCACAGGTAACCTAGCTGGTGTCAACGCTACAGGTGTTACTGTCTATTTTAAGATTGTAACCAAGGCTGGAATGAGTGTAACTACACAAGCAACCACTTAAGAACTCTGAACTTTGGAATCACAACTCAGATTAGTTTACGATAAAGAAAAGTCTAACTTCCTACTATAAACTATTTTTAGGTTTGGTTATAAGAATTCTAACCATAAACTAACGTTATTCATGCAATATAGGATTATTCCTAAAATTCCCAAAAATTTAGATTTAATGTCTCAGGTTGGACTTACACTTGTCATTACGTTGTAGTAAATACGTAAATTAGTGTTCGAGGATCAATTAAGGTTGAAATACGCTTTAGGTTGGTGTGGTTTTGATTAAACGTTTTCTCCGTGACCTAATAATAATGCAGGTCATCCTCAGTGGTTTCTTGCTCTACTCTGTTTTAGACTATGCGATTGGTCCTAGACTTTTAGGTTTAAACGTGGAAATTTTTTTATGTGGTATCTTATTTTTTCATTCCATTTTTATCTACCTATTGTTTACCCGTGCAGAATAATGAACCTAAACACTTATGAACAATCCGAACCCTAATGGTTAGATGGTGAAAAATGTTTGGTTAACGTTAACATTGGAATAGAAGACTTAGACATACTCCTTGCTGAAGGTATCCCTGAAGGAAGTCTAATCCTACTCGTAGGTAACGTAGGTTCCGGTGCAGACCTCTTTGCTCAACAAGCCCTCTATAGACAGGTAGAAAATGGTGTAAGGTGTGCTTATTTTGCTGTTGAAAAACCAATAGATGATGTAAGGCTTGACATGGATGCATTTCAATTCAAAGTTCAACCCTACGAAGAAAAGGGAGACTGGAAATTTATTTATGTAGACGAATCAATACCTATAGATGTCTTCCAAAAAATCCTAATAGAAAATATAACGGAAAAAAGATGGACATTCTTAGACTCATTATCACCAATAATTCTAAGAACAAACTTAACCGAAACCATCAAAATGATTAAAACAGTAAAGTTAACCGCAAGAAAAAACGGTGGGCTACATTTTATCCATCTAACTCATGGTATGCATGACAGTCAAACAGAAACAACCCTAAAACATTTCGTAGATGGAGTTTTTGAATTTGAGTTTAGACCATCCATACGTGGGGTAGGTAGGTCTTTAACCATCACTAAGATGAAAGGAGTAGCTCTTGAAGTTGAAACCATCCCCTATAGAATCACAAGTAGAGGTATAGCTATCGAAACAGCAACAAGAATCATCTAAAAATTTAGCATAAAGATGTAAAGTTTAAAACAATTCAACAGCAAAAATTTACTTACTAAAGCCTAAACAACCAACCCGTTTTCAAATTCAAGAAAAAAATAAACCTCCCAAAACAAATTCCATAACAGATACAAAATTTATCTTTAAGTTCATCCTAATCATAAGTAGGCCAAAAATCATGGAGAAAAGCAAAACCGAAGAAGAAGCCTTAGAAGAAATAGTCGAAGAAGAAAAAGAAGAAGCCACAAAAATTTTTACCGGAGTTTACCCACTTAATCCTCCCCATGTATACGCAGCAATAGAAAGAGACCCAACTACGGGAGGTCTTAAGTATCTTCTGATAGAACCTAAACTTTCAAACCAAGAAATCGCAATCTTCAACAGGATAAAGGAAATTCTTATAACTGAACTAGACATAAGCCTAACAGAACTTG
>CAZNLG010000019.1:10369-13961 GCA_964573765.1 uncultured Candidatus Bathyarchaeia archaeon
AACTCAACTACTATTTTGTTAGAGATTTTCTCGGGTATGGAAAAATCGACGGGTTAATGAGGGACCCTGAAATTGAAGACATAAGTTGTAACGGGTCAGCAGTTCCAGTTTATGTTTGGCACAGAATACATGAATCCATACCCACGAACGTAGTGTTTGAAAGTGAAGAAGAACTAGAAGCATTTGTAGTTCGGTTAGCATACATGTCCAGAAGACATATTTCTCTTGCAAAACCCATTCTTGATGCTTCCTTACCTGACGGAAGCAGAATCCAACTAACTTATGGAAAAGAAGTTTCAAGAAAAGGTTCAAGTTTCACGATAAGAAAATTCCGGGCAGACCCGCTTACAGTTACAGACCTAATTAAACTTAACACTATCTCTTCAGACATGGCCGCATATCTTTGGTACATGATCGAAAACAGGGTTTCAGTACTTATAGCTGGAGGGATAGCTGCTGGAAAAACCACAACCCTAAACGTTCTAGCTACATTCATTAAACCTGACCTAAAAATCGTAAGTATCGAAGATACACCTGAAATCAGACTTTTACATGAAAACTGGCTCCCCCAGGTCACAAGGTCTGGGCTTGGAGAAGGAAGAGAAAGGGGGGGTTCCGACATCGAGCTTTTCGACCTGTTAAAAGCAGCTATGAGACAAAGACCAGACTACATCATAGTCGGTGAAGTCCGAGGTGCTGAAGCCTATACGCTTTTCCAGGCAATGGCAACAGGACACCTAGGTATGTGTACAATTCACGCAGAATCTTTTGACGCTGTAATTCATAGGCTTGAAAGCGAACCCATGAATATTCCTAGAACCCTTTTAACAACTCTTGACCTTGTTGCAGTTCAACGAAGAGTCGTGTTTAGAGACAAGGTTCTAAGAAGGGTTATCAACCTAAATGAAGTTGTTGGGATCGACCCTGCAACAAGAGAACTTATCACAAACGAAGTTTACCGGTGGAATCCTGTCAATGATACCTTTGAACGAATGAAACGAAGCTACAGACTTGAAGAAATCATAAAGATACGTGGAGTAACCTTAGAAGAAGCTGAGATGGAAATTGCCCGGAGAAGAGAAGTTTTGGAATGGATGGTGAGAAACAACATAAGATATTATGAAGATGTTAACAAAATCATCCGTGAATATTATGCAAACCCTGAAAGAGTTTATCGGAGAGTAAAGGTTGAAGGAACTTGAAAGCCCTGAAAAGAGATAAGAGCAAAAGAAATCCTTCCCAAACTTTTAAGCAACCATCCCCTTTTTCAATTAGTTTTCAATCCTTAGCTTTCAAAATTTTTGGTGGAAAGTCAAAAGGTCTGGCTTCTGCTCTCCATTACTACCTTGGTCTTGACATAAGCAAATCTGGTTTTATGATGACCCCCGAAATGTATGCAAGCCTAACTGCTTTCTCAACTTTACTTGTTTTTGGAGGATCCTTTGTTACGATTTTTGTTTTCACTTTCTTCCTCCTAAAAATATATTACATGACATGTATTTTTTACAGTGGAGTTATTTCGATTGTTTCAGCCTTTTTAACGCTTATCGTCTTTAGTTTTTATCCTTCGAGTAAAGCAAATTCTAGGAAAACTTACCTTGAAGCCCAACTTCCTTACTCGTTGAGCTATATGGCTGTCATGGCTAAAGCTGGTGCTATTCCTGAAGAAATTTTTGAATCCTTAGCTAAACAAGATAGTAAATCTGTAGTTGCTGAAGAAGCACGTAGGATTTTAAGAGATGTTGCTGTTTTTGGGAGAGATATTCTTTCATCCTTGGCTGAAGGTGCTAGAAGGTCTCCTTCAAGAGATTTTACTGATGTGTTGTGGGGGTTATCTTCAACTCTACGAACTGGTGGAAGTCTCTCTGAATATCTTGAAGCAAAAGCAAAAATCGCTTTTGACAGGAGAAGAATAGCGATCCGGAAGTTTATAGATAATCTCTCTCTACTTGGTGAATTTTACATATCTATCTTTGTTGCTGCTCCCCTTATTTTTGTTGTTCTTTTGATAGTCATGACCGTCTTGGGCGGAACAATGCCGCTTATGCTTGGTTTAAGCACTACAACGATTCTCGGGTTGATAACCTATGTTTACTTACCCTTCATGGCTGCTTTTCTCATTATGCTTATCGACCTTATGCAACCCAAGGAGTGAGGTTTCCGTTTGGTTAGATATGTTAAAATTTCACCTGTGGATAAAACAATAGGTTGGATAGCTTCAGTTAGCATAGGTTTAGTTATCCTTGTTTCTGACTTTCTTTTTCTTAGGGGGACTCCGCTTTTTGATGATTATGTGATTTTTGCGATAATAGAAATATGTTTGATTCCAGCTATCCTTTATTTCTTGGAGTATAGATGGATTTCTGGTGTAGATAACAATATACCAGTACTATTAAGAGATTTAACGGAAGCACAGCGAGCAGGTCTCCCCTTAGTAAGAGCTATAGAAGAGTCAGCTAAAAGAGAATACGGACCACTTACGGATGAGCTTAGAAAAACCGCAAACCAAATTAGTTGGGGTATTCCTTTTGAGCAAGCTATCCTTAATTTTGGAGAACGTTTGGGAACAATACTTGCAAAAAGAGCAGCTAGACTTATGGTTGAAGCGAGTAGGGCCGGAGCTAGAGTCCATGATATATTTGAAGTTATTACTAACGCCATTCAAGAGATGCGTAACCTTGAACTTGAAAGAAAAACCGAGATGATGCCGTACATAGCTATAGTCTATGTAGCGTTTTTTGTTTTTATCTTCATAACCATCATTTTGTCAAAGATTTTCTTTGCTCCAGCAGCAACCTACATGTTTATGTCTCCTCAAATGGTTGAGGAGAGTAAGGTTATACTTTTTCGGATGGGAATGACCGAAGCTCTTTTTAGTGGTTTAATCGCTGGTAAGATAGGTGAAGGTTCTGTTGCAGGTGGACTAAAACATAGCGTGATTATGATGACCGTTGGATATTTTGCATTTATACAACTTGTCGGTGTGTTTTAAATGAGGTTGTTTAAGAAAAGTTTCCTAAAAAACGAAGAAGGAGTTTCACCTGTAGTTGGCGCTCTTTTGATGGTGATGGTAGTTGTAGCAGCATTTAGCGCTATATACGTATTCGTTCTTGACTATACGGCAAATAGGAAGATTGTTTACACTCAATTTTTTACGGAGAGCATAGAAGAAACAAAAGAAAGGTTTGTGATAGAAGATGTATGGTTTACTAGTGATAACGGTAACAACAATAAGATAGATATTTATTTAAGAAACGTAGGGAAGATTAAGATAAATATAACATCTGTTACTATCATGGATAATAACAGTAACACCTTAGAGATCACCCTTTCACCTCCATACTTAATCTTGGATGTAGGTGAACATGGTTGGTTAAATGCTACACTAGTAAGCTCATCATGGCAGGCAGATACCCAGTATCATGTTACGGTTGAAACCGAGAGAGGGAATAGTATTGAAGGTTATTACAAATCCCCTAAAGAATAAACATGCTATCAGTACCGCAATAGGTACAATTTTACTGTTCCTAATACTTGCTAGCTTAATGAGTTTTGCTTTCTGGTACATTCAACAATACAGAAACTACAACCA
>CAZNLG010000020.1:0-13063 GCA_964573765.1 uncultured Candidatus Bathyarchaeia archaeon
CTCATTTTCTCATCTCCTACCTGTTGCGTAGAGTGAACCAAACTGTTCATCTATCTTTGACTCTATTTCTTTACAAACCTTTCCAGCTTCTTCTAAGGGTGCAAGCTTCATCCTTGCAACTTCTTCAAGAACCGGAAGGGACAGAATGTTCTTGATGGATATTCCCCGTTCAACAGCATTTTTCATTTCTTCATAGAACTTTATGATAACCTTTAACATGTTAAAACATTTCTCAACAGAACAATAACTATCCACTGGATGGTAGGCACTTTGCATTAGAAAGTCTTCCCTAATCATTTTTGCAGCTTCCAAAATCACTCTTTGACTCTCAGATAAGGCATCCGGTCCAACCAGTCTGACAATTTCCTGAAGTTCTTCTTCTCTTTGAAGAAGCCAAAGAGCTTTACTTCTCAACTCAGACCATTCTGGACTGACATTCCGTTTGTACCATTCATCCAAGGTATCATAGTACAGGGAGTAACTTCTAAGCCAGTTTATTGCGGGGAAATGTCTCTTCTCAGCCAGAGCCTTATCTAAACCCCAGAAAACCTTTATGATCCTCAAAGTGTTTTGGGTAACTGGTTCTGAGAAATCTGCTCCTGGAGGTGAAACAGCACCAACAACACTAACCGAACCTATCCTTTCAGTTGAACCTAAAGTTATAACCCTTCCAGCTCTTTCATAAAATTCTGAGAGACGTGAAGCTAGGTAAGCAGGATAACCTTCTTCACCAGGCATTTCTTCCAATCTACCCGAAATTTCTCTTAACGCTTCAGCCCATCTTGAAGTAGAGTCAGCCATTAAGGCTACATCATAACCCATATCTCTAAAGTATTCACCTATGGTTATTCCCGTGTAAATGCTTGCTTCCCTTGCTGCAATGGGCATGTTTGAAGTGTTAGCAATGAGGATTGTTCTTGTCATCAAAGGATAACCTGACCTTGGGTCTTTAAGTTTTGGAAACCTTTCAAGAACTTCAGCCATCTCGTTACCTCTTTCACCACAACCAACATAGATAACAACCGTAGCATCAGCCCATTGTGCTAACTGATGAAGCATAACAGTTTTACCTGTTCCAAAACCTCCTGGTATAGCTCCTTGTCCACCCTTTACCATCGGGAAAAACGTGTCAAATATTCTCTGTCCTGTTAGGAGAGGTGTATCTGCAGGAAGCTTAACTTTGTAGGGTCTACTTTTTCTAACAGGCCATGTTTGCATCATCTGTAACTTTACTTCACCTTCTTCTGTTTTGACTGTTGCAATATCTTCTGTAACGGTGTATTCTCCTTCCTTTACAATGTCTTTAATTACACCATGAATGTCTGGTGGAACAAGAATTTTATGAGTTACAAGAGGAGTTTCCGGGACTGTTCCGATGATATCTCCACCTGTAACTTTATCTCCAACCTTTACCGTTGGAGTAAACTTCCATTTTTTGTTTTTATCCAAAGGTGGAACAGTAAACCCACGTTTAAAGAAGGGGCCTATCAATTCTTGGGTTTGGGGAAGAGGTCTTTGAATTCCATCGTAGGTTTGTCCGATGATTCCAGGTCCCAACTCAACAGATAAAGGTTTACCTGTTCTTTCAACGGGTTCTCCTGGTTTTAACCCCGCGGTTTCTTCATAAACTTGGATAACTGCTCTATCACCTTCAATTTTAATAACTTCACCAACAAGTTTTTCTTCTCCAACCCTTACAAGCTCATACATTTGACCTCCAGTCATGTTTTTTGCTACAACAGCAGGACCGGCGATTCTGACTATCTTTCCTTCTTCGACTTTCATTTTTTACTTCCGCTCCTAGCTTACCCCATTCATAAAAGGATTTTTGTTTGATGAATTACTAGAAAGTAAAGAGTATTAAAGGTTTATCGTGGAAGATTTAAAAAAGAAAAAACTACCTTTTTTTGCCTAAAAATTGTTATGAAATTATGGTGATAATCTTACATTTATACTTTTATTTCAACTCCAACCGTTCTCTTAACCAAGGCTAAAATTGGGGAAACTCTACCTGGAATGGGGCCTTCCTTTCCAGGAATGACCAAAACAGTTGGGTAAACTCTTTTAGAAATTTCATCGATGGTAGGTTTTATCTCATCAGCTATCTTTTCCGTTACTATTATTATAACTATATCTTTGTTTTCTGCAAGTTTCCATGCTATTTCTTCAGCTTCTTTTGCAGTTTTTACTCCATAAGACATTTCAACTCCTGAAACTCTAAAAAACGTTGCCACATCTTCATCAGCAATAACAGCTATTTTAGCCAACTTACCCAATCACTCCAACCACTTTTGGATATTTATTTTTAAATTGGTAGGTGAATTTAAATTCTCCCCTTTTCGCTTTAAAATTGTTTGATTATGGCTTCCTTCTCAAGAATAGTTCCACAATAGTAACATCTTAAAATAACAGGGTCTTCGTTTTCAACGTAGAAGGAAGGTTCTATCGGTTCTCTACTGTTGCTTATACAGGAAGGATTTGTACATTTAACTATTCCCTTAACTATTTCTGGAAGTTTAACTTTCTCCTTTCTTATAACTTCAAAGTTTCTAACGATGTTTATTGTTGCTTTAGGAGCCACCAAAGCTATCTCCGCAACTTCTGTGGGACTTATCTCCCTACCTTCAATTTTTACGATGTCTTTTTTCCCCAATTTTTTGCTAGGAACATTCATCAGGACACTGACAATAAAACCTTCATGTCCGGAGATTTTAAGGATTCTTAAAACCGCTAAGGCTGTTCCGTTTGTGATGTGGTCTATCACTGTTCCTTCACGAATCTTTTCCACACGGAGTTTTTTCCCTGTCTTCAAGACCATCAAACATATTTAACTTCAAATCAACATTTAAAATATGATGTAACATTTTTGGGGATGTTTAGTTTAGATGTTTAAGGGTAGGGATATAATTTCTATAAGAGATTTTTCAAGAAAAGAAATAGACCATTTACTTAAAACAGCAGAGAAAGTTGAGTCAACACCCCCCAACAAACTAAACATCCTCCCAGGTAAGATAATGGGAACTCTATTTTTTGAACCAAGCACCCGAACAAGATTAAGTTTTGAAGTTGCTATGAAAAAGCTTGGTGGGGAAGTTGTTGGTTTTAGTGAACCGGGGATGACTTCCATCGAAAAAGGTGAGACTTTAGCTGATACCATAAGAGTTGTTGAAAACTATGTTGATATAATCGTTTTACGTCATCCTTTAGAAGGTTCAGCTAGAATGGCTGCTGATTATGCTTCTGTTCCGGTTATCAATGCTGGCTCTGGAAGTGAAGAACATCCAACTCAAGCTTTTCTTGACCTATATACCATCTTTAAGGAAAAGGGAAGGATTAATGGGTTAAACATAGGAATTCTCGGAGACCTTCGGTACGGACGAACTGTTCATTCTTTAACTTATGCTCTTTCTCTTTATGATGTAACACTTTATCTTGTTTCCCCAGAACAGTTAAGGATGCGTAGAGAAGTTTATGAGACTATTAAATCAAAGGTTAGGGTGGAAGAAGCTTCAAAGATAGAAGAAGTTCTACCGGAACTTGACGTTCTTTACGTGACAAGAATCCAGAAGGAACGTTTTCCAGACCCGACAGAATACCAGAAAGTTAAGGGAACCTACAGCATATCTTCAGCCACCTTAAAAAAAGCCAAAGAAAACCTGATACTGTTACATCCCCTTCCTAGAGTTGATGAAGTAGCACCAGATGTTGACGGGACAAGACATGCTGTGTATTTTAAACAGGTAAAATATGGATTGGTAACAAGGATGGCTTTGTTAGGTTTAGTGTTGGGTGTTCTATAAAAACGATTTTAGGATTGTTTAAACTTCTACTGTTTCAACCTTACTAATGTCCAAGATTACTTTGTCTCCAACTTTTATGTTAAGTTCTTCATACTCGTTTAGACTTAGTTTTATTACGGTTGCAAATCCTCCACCCATCATTTGAGTTATCATCTTACCTATACTTTTGCTAAGTTCATCCAAAGAAGTAAACACGTTAACCTGAGCACCCAACGGTGAACGTTGAAATCCACGTATTTCTTTTGGGTCTTTTAAACTAACGAAAACATAAGGAGAACCATCCGGTGAAGCAGTAATCTCCGTAACTACATATTCCTTCTTCATCCCTTATTACACCTAAAAATAAAAGTCAAAGTCATCCTAAATAAACCGTTTTATTTTTCCCAAAGTTTTGTATAAAATATCTTATAGGACTCAAGGTTAATATCCGGAAACCTTGTTGGTATTGATGGAGTAGAAACCATTGTTTAATGTTCAGAAAATCAGGGAAGATTTTCCTCCATTAAAATCTGGAGTTATCTACCTAGATAATGCTGCCAGTAGTCTAACCCCAAAACAAGTTATAGACAAAATTGTTGAATATTACTCTGAATATCGAGCAAACATTGAACGTGGAGTCTACGAGTTTTCCCAGAAAGCTAGTGAAGAATATGAAAGCACTCGTAAGGATATAGTCGAATTTATAGGAGCAAGGTCTTCAAACGAAATAATATTTGTCAAAAACACAACCGAAGCCATAAACATCGTAGCTCATGGCTTAAACCTTAAGAAGAACGATAAAGTTGTTACAACTCTCTTAGAACATCATTCTAACTTTTTACCTTGGTTACGTTGCCATGAACGTTACGGTGTTGTTGTTGAAACAGTTAAACCCAGTGTTGAAGGTTTTCTTGATTTAGCTGATTTTGAGAAGGTTGTGGATGACCGTACAAAAGTTGTAGCTGTAACTCATGTTTCAAATGTTTTGGGTATCGTAACACCTATAAAAGAGATAGCCAAAATTGCTCATGAACATGGTGCTTTAATGCTTGTAGATGGTGCACAATCTACACCTCACATGAAAATAGATGTAAACATGCTTGACTGCGACTTTTTTGCTTTTTCAGGCCATAAAATGTGTGGTCCCACTGGTTCAGGAGTTCTTTATGTTCGTGAAGAAATCTTTAAAACTCTGAATCCGTTGTATCTTGGAGGAGGTACTGTAAAACGGGTTGATGTAGATGGATATCAGCTGCTTGACGGTCCTGAAAAATTTGAAGCGGGTACACCTCCCATAGGAGATGTTATAGGATTAAAAGCTGCTGTTAAATATTTAAAGAAAATCGGAGTTGAAAACATAGAGCAACATGAGAAAAAACTTTCTAAAAAAATATATGAAGGTTTACTTGAAATACCTAAGGTTGAAGTTTATGGTCCTGAACCTAAGTTTAAGCTTGGGGTTACTTCGTTTAACATAGTCAACCTAGAACCTTACGAGTTGGCTATGGTCCTTGATTCTATGGCTAAGATTGCTGTAAGGTCTGGGTTACATTGTGCTCATCCATTGGTTAAGTTTATACTGGGAAAACCTCAAGGAACAGTACGTGTTTCAACCTACCTGTACAATACTTCTGAAGAAATAGAAAGGTTTCTTTCAGTTATTGAAGAAATCTCCCGTTCGGTAGGTGAATAAATTTTGTTTAAAAGTGTTAAGGATATTCTTAAGGCTCATGAAAATCTGGAAAAAGAAGTTTATCTTGACTTGGAAAATTCAAGCCCCATACTTCCAGAAGTTGTTGAAGAAATGTTACCTTACTTTTACATGAAAGCATACGGAAACCCCACACTTACCCACAAACAAGGTTGGGAAGCATACGAAGTTATCATGAGTTCCGCTCAAACTATCGCTCACTACATAGGTTCTTCCACTCCTGAAGAAATAAACTTCACAAACAGTGAAGTTGAAGCAAACAACTTAGCCTTAATGGGTGGAATTTTAGCCAATCAAAACAAAGGAAAAAAAATTGTAGTTTCAAACGGTGAACCCATAACCATAGACCTTCTATGTCAAATGCTTGACAAGAAAGGGTTTAAAGTTGTTAAGGTACCCGTTGACTCTGAAGGTTTTGTTCAAAAAGAAGAACTTGCAAACAAGGTAGATAAGGAAACCGTGCTTATAAGTATAGCAGCAGTAAACCCTGAAATTGGAACAATCCAACCTTTAAAAGAGTTAGTAGAAATTGCTAAGGATAAAAACCCTGAAGTTTTGTTTCACACAGATGCTTCCGATGCATATGGTAGAATAGATTTTAACGTTAAAAATTTGAATGTTGACCTTGCAACATTGAGTAGTTATAAGATACAAGGACCAAGAGGCGTCGGAGTTTTATACGTTAGAGAAGGTGTCAAAATTGAACGTTTAATCGAAGGACCGTTAGGTGTTCAACAACTTTGGCCTGGTGTAGAAAATACACCTGGAATTGTAGGGTTTAGAAAGGCTTCAGAAAAATGTTTTGAAAATTTTACGGAAAATGTTCGATGGATGAAACATCTTAGAGATAGACTGATTAATGGAATTCTTGAGTCTGTGAAAGATACCCTTTTAAATGGCCCTCATGGTGATAAACGAGCACCTGACAATGTTAATGTTAGCTTTCTACGTTGTGAAGGTGAATCTTTAACGATAGAGTTAAGTTTAAGGGGAGTGTATGTTTCAAGTGGAAGTGCATGTACAAGAAGAATGCTTCAGCCAAGTCATATTCTGACAGCGATAGGACGGAAACATGAAGTAGCTCATGGAAGCATTCTCATGAAGATAAGCAGAAAACACACCGAAGAAGACATCGACTACGTGTTAAAACAGATACCCCAAGCAGTTGAAAGATTAAGGTCTATAAGTCCCGTGTAGGAGGAAAGCTTGTGTCAAGAACCCCTCTACCCTACAGCCAAAAAATTTTGGAGCTGTTTAAAAATCCTAAAAACGTAGGAAAAATGGAAGATGCCACTGTTGTTGCTAGTGTAGGCAGCCCAATTTGTGGGGATGTTGTAACAATCTACCTAAAAATCAACAGTCAAGAAATCATTGAACATGCTTCTTTTGAGAGTTATGGATGTGCAGCCAACATTGCAACAGCAAGTATGTTAACGGAAATGGTTAAGGGTAAAAAATTAGCTGAAGCTTGGAAAATAACCTGGAAGGATGTAGCAAAAGAAGTGGGAGGTTTACCGTCCGTAAAGTTTCATTGTGGAATTTTAGCTGCAGGTGCTCTAAAAAGAGCGATAAGAGAATATTATACCAAAAAAAACCTTACACCAGAATGGTTACCCAAAGATTTAACATTTGAAGAAAAACATGCTTTAGAAGAAGAAAAACTAGCTGAAACTCTTTCAAAAAGAATGAAGGGTTAGGTGTTAAAAATTGAACGGAAAAATTGAAGAGTATGTTAAGGATATCGAGAAAACTTGTGGGGAGAAGGAAGAATACGTTGTTATGCTTAAGTATGGTAAACAAAGAGAAGCTGCTCAAAAAATAATCAGTAAAGGTAATGTAACCAGTACTGTTGCAGGTACACTGATAAAAGTCAAGTATAAAGACAAAGAAATTAGTATCGTTGGTAACAAAGTTTTGTTTAAGAATGTTCAAAGCATGGAAGAAATAAAAAGCTTAATCAACGAACTTTTAGGATAAAACCTTTTTAGATGCCACTAATTCTTCATCAAAACTCCCAAACCGGTATCCCTGTAAGTCTAGGGTTACATACCTATAACCAAGTTTTCTCAATTTTTTTGTAACCATCTCAATTACTTTTTCGTTGAAGAAAATTTTACGTTCATCTTTTCCAACTTCTATACGTGCTAAACTATCATGGTCTCTAACCCTCACAACTTTAACCCCAAATTTATCTTTTAGATAGGATTCTGCTTGGTCAACTCGTTTTAACTTGTCAAGACTTAACTCACTCCAGTAGGGAAACCTTGAAGCTAAACATGTATTAGAAGGTTTATCAAAAACTGGAAGTTTCAGAAGTTTTGCCATCCTTCGTACTTTATCCTTTCCTATACCACTCTCTAAAAGTGGACTGTAAATACCTTCTTCTTTTAAGGCTAAAAGTCCAGGTCGGTATTGTTTAACATCATTCGCGTCAGTTCCATCCACAATTGTTTTAAGTCCCCTTCTAGATGCAATTTTTTTGAGTTCTTTAAAACGAAACTTTTTACATAGGTAACATCGGTTAGGTGGGTTTTTGGTAAACTCAGGTATTTTTAACTCATCCAACCTAACAATCAAATGTTCTACTCCAATATGTTTTGCGATTCTTTTAGCGTCTTCAAGCTCTTTTAAAGGTAAAAGGGGAGAGTCAACGGTAACCGCTAAAGTTCTCTCAGGTAAGGCCTTATAAGCTAAAGCTAAGACCAAAGAAGAATCAACACCACCAGAAAAAGCTACAAGAATACTTCCCTTCTTCTTCAGTTTATCAACAAGTTTTTCTTCCAACTTTTTTAATTTTACCATAACTTTAACCTTTCCCCTTTTTTATGAACCGAAACTGAAACATGTCTTACTAGTTTTTGTTTAAACGTTACGTATAAACCATGACAAAACTTCATAAATTTTAACTAATAAAAGGTAACTTTAGGTTTAATGTAATTATCAGAAGGACCTGTAGATTGAAGGTTAAACCTGTAGCTTCTGATTCTATGGGTACAAGAAGTATGGCAACCTATGTTGAAACAAAAGATGTAAAAATTTTTATCGACCCTGGTGTTGCTTTGGGACCCAGCCGGTACGGGCTTCCACCACATCCGTTAGAGTTACGTAGGTTGGAAGAACATTGGAAGGAAGTTGTTAAATATGCAGGGATGGCTGAAGTTATCGTTGTAACCCATTACCATTATGACCATCATTCACCTTGGGAAAACCTTGAAATTTACAAGGAAAAAATAGTTTTTGTTAAACATCCCAAAAACCACATAAATTTAAGTCAAAAAAACAGAGCAGCTTTCTTTCTTGAAAACATAAAAGATATGCCTAAAAAACTTGAATATTGTGATGGTAAGGAATTTAATTTTGGGTCGACAAAACTTAAGTTTTCCAAGCCTGTTTACCATGGAACTAACCCAAAACTTGGATTTGTAGTTGAAGTTCTTGTAGATGATGGGGAAGAATCTTTTCTCTTTACTTCAGATGTGGAAGGACCTACCATTGAAGACCAGATTAGCTTTATAATTGAAAATAAACCTAACATACTCTACTTGGATGGTCCCATGACTTATATGTTAGGTTACAGGTTTAGTCATAAAAGTTTGGAAGAAGCCGTTAAGGCAATGATAAAAATAGTTAGAACATGTCCTCTTGAAACATTTTTGGTTGACCACCATCTTTTAAGAGACATTAACTGGGATAAACAAATAGCTGAAGTTATTAAAACAGCTCAAAAGAAAAATGTTAAAGTGATAACAGCAGCAGATTTTGCAGAAAAACCTTTAGACATGCTTGAAGCCCACAGAAAAGAACTGTACGAAAAGTATCCGGTAAAAACACCACAGAAAAAAGTTCGTTTTGAAGAATAAATTTAGGTTCGTAGGATTTTTTCTAAAGCTTTTAAACATTCTTCGACTTCTGTTCTTTCAAAATCTATGAATGGTATGTTTATCTTTCTTTTTTCCATTTCCTTCTTCAGTTCTTCAACAAGAATTCCTTGTCCTTCAACTTCAACCTTTTTTCCGTTTATTGTTGTTTGAACGGTTTTTACACCACATGTTGGACTGGATCTTTTACCTAAAAATCCTACAACCTTAAAACCATTCTCTAGATAACTCTTCGTAAGTTCAGCTGTTTCTTCGGCTACTTTCCTACAAAAACTTCTGTATTGGGGAGTGTCCATTTCACTTTTTGTTATACCTTCTCGAACAAAACCATACATAA
The DNA here is from genome assembly GCA_964573765.1 of uncultured Candidatus Bathyarchaeia archaeon. Lineage (GTDB taxonomy): Archaea > Thermoproteota > Bathyarchaeia > Hecatellales > Hecatellaceae > CAZNLG01. Next base: position 9,706 of record CAZNLG010000020.1, read on the forward strand.
GTTGTTCTGTACAGGGTAGTTGAACTATCCCCACGTTATAATCCATCAACAATTTAACAACTTCATTGATCATTGCTGGCCATAAACTGGGAGTCTTAGGTCCTATACAGATCGAATTTGAGTTAATTATGCAATGGGAGACCAAGATTACTTTGTTACTTCTTCCATCCATAACCATCTTTTGTTTCACCCTTTCCGATGTTTAAGTTGAAAACTTAAAATGTTTTTTAGATATTTTAAGGCTTGAGTTGGTTCCAACAATTCAGCTCTAACTTCTCTTAACACCCTCTGAATGGAAGGATACGTTAAATGTGAATGTTTTCTGTGAATTTCACGTAACATAGGACAACCATAAACATAGTCTGTTCCAGGATGACTAAACTTTTTTGCTAAAACTATGGTTTCAGATTTTGTAAGATTCAACGCTGCCAAAACATTGAATCGTAGAATTCCTTCAACAAAATGAGCAGAATAATTTCCTGTTGGAAGTAAGTCTCCAAACAAAACCAACGGAACTCCCATCCTTTTAGCATAAGTTACAACCGTTTTTTCTATAAGTTTTGCACACTTCCCACATGGATGACTTTTCCCATCCAATCCATCTTTAAAGATGTTTCTAAAGCCTTCAACATCCCCTTCCAAGAATTTATGTGGAATGTTGTAAGTTGAAGTTAAAGATTTTATGAGTCTTCTGGTCTTCTCGGGTAAAACCCATTTTCCAGGTGAAACTGAAACTGCTATAGGGTTTAACCCGACTTTTTTTGCTAGAAGAGTTGTAACCCAACTGTCAACCCCACCGGAAAAAGCTACAACAGCAAGATTTCTGTTTGAAGACTCAAAACTTTCATCTTCCAACAATTCCCTTTCTGGGTATTTTAACTCGTCTTTTAGGAGTGGTACCAGTTTTTCTTTGATAATCTTTTTAATTTCCTTGTTTTTTGTTGTAGAAGCTATTTTTCTTAAACGTTTAATTGCTAACTTAACCCTAAACTTTTTAACAAAAATATATGTTTGAGCTTTAACAGTGAATCCGTCCAATCCAAGTTTTTTGGTTAGATTTTTGGAGACAAGACCGCCTGGACCGAAAGTTGCAGATTTATCTGGTCTATCAGCTACAACAACAACCATAAGATTCTTCTTCTTGTTTTGATAGACCTTTAAAACGTTAGGTGTAACTTCAACCGAGAAATTTAGTTGGTTTCGTATTTCATGGATGAGTCTTTCTATTGTTTTGCTGTTCAATTGTTAACAACTCAGGTTTAGTTTTTATGTTTACACCATGATGGGTTAACAAGGTTTTTTCCAACCTTTTAATTTTAAGTTTTAAGGTTTTTAGTTGTTTGTTTAAGTATTTGCTAAGTTCGGTTAGGTTTTGGAAGTCTAAAACAGTTTTTCCATTTAACACTAACGGAATGTTCATCCTCTCACTTGATTTTATTTCAACCATGATATGTCTGTTGTTTACCACAAAAATCCCTGTTTCTTTAAATCCAGAGTTTCTGGCTTCCAAAACTAACTTGGAAGCAATTTCCAAATCTTTACATGAAACATGAATTATGGGTGGTTGAACCATAACCCATAAACTAGATTTATCATCAGCAGAGTTGATATGTTTAGTTAACTCATCAACGTTAACTTCTCCATGCCATCGTCCTAAAACCTTAACGTTGGATTTAAGCCAAGGACCAGCTACTTTAACCAACAAAATTCTTCCACTACAACAACTTGTCGTATACATAGATGGATTAGCATTAAGAACAGAAACTAAACCATACATTTCTTCATCAAAGTATCCGGAATACCTATCTTTAGCCAACCTATCCATAAAAGCCTTTTTTCTTTTTTCCCAAGAATCCAAACAAACCACAAGATAAGACAATTAAAACTTACAAAAAACGTTTTTTATCTTAAACAAGGAAGATTAAACACAGTTGAATCAAAAGGTCTTTTATCTTTAAAACTCTAACACGATAAAACCCAAAAGATTTTTCTTATGGTTCTTTTTCATTTAATGGTTCAGCTTGAACGACCAACCTTAAAAGATTTGGTATTTGACCCCTTAAGGACTCTTGAATTTTAATAATGATTTCCTTAAGCTCTTCGACAGTTATTTTTCCATCAACTTTTATCGTTACATCACCTGTAACAAACGGACCTGTACTACGTAGTCTAATGTCTTCTGCTTTTTTAACACCTTCCACATCTTCTACGAGTTGTTTAGCCGTCTTAACAATGTCAATGTTATAGGACCATGCATCCAACAAAACCAACGAAGACTCTTTTATCGTTACGTATGCAACTATGAAGATAAACACACTAATAATCATACCTGCAAAAGCATCCATCTGGAAAAAACCTATGTAGGAAAAACCTATACCTAAAAAGGCTGAAAACGATGTTGCTGAACTTTTTAAAGTGTTAAACGCATCAAAACTAAAAGATTTTGAACCAATCTTTTTTGCAATCTTTCTTTTATTAAGTCCCAACATCAGGAAAATTAAAGATGCTGTTAAAGCTACACCCATAGCAGGAAAATGGGTTGTTAACGGTTCTGGTGTTATAAGTCCAACATAAGACCTATAAACAACAAATACACCAACAACGACCATTATCAACGCAGACACAATCGCAGAAAATGTTTCAACCTTATAATATCCAAAATGAAATTTTCCATCAGGTGAACGTCGAGAAACTCTTAACCCAAACAAAGTAATGGAAGAAACTAAAGCATCGGTAAATGTATGAGCACTATCTGCTGTTAAAGCAATACTACCAGACAAAACACCAAAAATAAACTCAACAATCCCAATTAAGATAAACATACCAACAGATGTTTTCGCAATTTTTTCACCCTTACCAAAACTAATCAATTTTACATGGTCAACCTTAACACTACAGTTAACTTAAATTTAACAACCCATACCACAAATAATTAACTACCCTATAACTCTAGTTTCATATGTTTTGGGGTGTCTGGATTTGCAAGATAAACATATGCTTTTGTTTTTCCTTTATCGGTGTACACTTCAACTTTAACCCTTACATACAGGTTGTTAGGTCTCTTCTGGAAAGGTTTAAGAGGGAGTTTCCTTCAAGAAGAATCTTTATCTTTTACCGCTACAGGATATCTCCTTCTAGAAAGCTTAACTTTTTCTGTACCCTTTAAGCTTAGCAGATACCATTCTAACCTTTTTACCAAGCAATCTTTCCACAAATTTTAGATTTTTCAATGAACCGTAAGCAAAAATCTTTATTCGACCTATTTTTATTTCCTTCCAAAGTAGCTCCTTATTCTACTGGTTCTTCCAAAGATTAAAGTAAATTTGTTCCCTACAATTTTAATCTCTAAATATAAAGT
>CAZNLG010000021.1:0-12769 GCA_964573765.1 uncultured Candidatus Bathyarchaeia archaeon
AGGCTAAAAGTGAATTAAGGATTTCAAGTATTGAAAGAGAAATTTTAGGTGAAAGCTTAACTCGTCTTTATGAAGCTGCTGCAGAAGGTAAGATTACACCTGAAGAAAGAGACCGGTTGGTTGCAAAATATAAGGAGCAATTATCAAAGCTTGACTCTATCTTAGATTACAATCAAAAGATAATCAGCCTATACGAACTTGAAGAAACAAGAGCAGAACTTATCAAAATGTTCCAAGAGAAGTTCCGAGAAGTAAATGAAAAAATTGATGATTTTAGGAAAAAACTTGGTTTAACAATAAAACAGGTAACAGAAGTAAAATTTACACCACCACCTTCTGTGAAAGAAGTTAAGCCAACAACCTATGAAAAACCAGTGGTAACCCATACATCTTCACCTCCACCCAGAAAAAGTAAAGCTGATGAAGAACTAGAAAAACTTAGACAAGACTTACAAAAAGAACTAGAAAAACTAGAGCAGATAGAACTTGAAGGTTAAAGGAAGTAAGGGTTTGAATAAGTTTGGATTGGCGTGAAGAAGCAAAAAAGAATGCTGCTCAGAAGGCTGTAGGTCTTATAGAAGATGGTTGGATTGTTGGTTTAGGTAGTGGAAGTACCGTAGCTTATGCAGTATCTTCTCTTGGAAGAAGAGTTAGGGAAGAAAAATTAAACGTTTTAGTTGTTCCAACTTCTTATCAAACATTTTTTATGGCTGTAAAAGAAGGAATTCGAGTTACAACTTTGGATGAATATTCAACATTAAACCTTACAATAGATGGTGCCGACGAAGTTGACAAAAATTTAAATCTAATTAAAGGTGGAGGTGGTGCTTTAACAAGAGAAAAAATCGTGGCTTTTGCATCTGAAAAGTATGTGGTTATCGTTGATGAAACAAAACTTGTTGAGAATCTTGGTTTAAAAAATCCTGTTCCCATAGAAGTTTTACCGTTTGCTTCTTCCCTAGTGGAAAAAGAACTTAGAAAAACATGGGAAAAGGTAAAGTTGAGAGAAGGAAAAGGTAAGGTTGGTCCTGTGGTTACGGATAACGGAAATTTTATCATTGACCTTTATTGTGGTGAGATTAAAGAACCTGAAAAGTTAAACATGAAACTAAAAAACATTCCAGGTGTGGTTGAAACAGGATTGTTTTTGGGGATGACAGACATCCTTTACGTTGGGAAAAAGGATGGAGAAGTTCAAGTTTTAAGAAAAACTTAGGTTCTTCGAAAAAAATTTATTTAGGGAACCCAATCAAAAAGTAGGTACTAGAACCCGAAAAAGGTGGGAAAACAATTGGTTGAAGTAAAAGTTGATGAAGAAAAATGTAACGGTTGTGGAACCTGTGCAGAAGTATGTCCTGTGTCAGTCTTTGAAATGCAGGAAAAAGGTGACAAAAAAATCTCTGTTGTTGTAAACAATGATGCATGTATAGTTTGTAGAGCATGTGAAGTTCAATGTCCATCTCAAGCAATAACGGTGACAGAATAAAAATTTCAAGTAAAACTAAAAAGAAACCAAAAAATTCCCGGTTTTTTCTAGTTTTACCAACCGTAACTTCTTATTCTAGATTTGACTTCCCCCATACCATCCACCTTTGAGGTAAAGATAAACATTAACAGCAGCAACTATTCCTTCACCTACAGCCGTTCCAATTTGACGAACTCCTCCTGTAACATCACCTGATGCATATACTCCTTCTAGGTTTGTTTCCTGTTTTCTATTTACAACGATAAAACCTTCCTTATCCAAGGTTACTCCAGCATCTTTTACAAGTTCGTTTCTTGGTTGTTCACCTACATAGATAAATACAGCATCAACTTCAACCAGTTTTTCTTCACCTGTTTTATTGTTGAGTATAGTTACACTTTCCACTTTTTTGTTTCCGTTTATTTTTTTAATTTCACTGTTCCATAAGACTTGGATATTACTGTTTAACACACGTTTTTTAAGTACTTCTTCAGCTCTAAGGTCACTTCTTCTATGAACCAGAAAGACTTTGGAAGCTAAATCGTTAAGGTAAAGTGCAGCCATAGTTGCAGCATTCCCACCACCCACAACCAAGACTTTTCTGTTTCTAAATAGCGGACCATCACAGGTTGCACAGTAACTTACACCTTTTCCTTTAAACTCTTCTTCACCAGGGATGTTTAGTTTTTTATGGGTACATCCTGTTGCAATGATAACTGCTTCACAGGTATAGGTTCCACCATCAGTTTCAACCTTCTTATTTTTTTCTTTTAACTCAAGTTTTAGAGCAGTTTCTGGTATATGTAAAACCGCTCCACAATTTTCAGCTTGCTCACGCATCTTTTCCACTAGTTCAAGTCCAGATATCTGAATAAAACCAGGATAGTTTTCTATTATGGATGCTTCTGCCGCCATACCCAAAGTTTCACCGATAACCAGTGTTTTTAAACCCATTCTTGCAGTGTAGATAGCAGCAGATAAACCAGCAGGACCAGCGCCTACAATTATCACGTTATAATGTTCAGCCATTTTTGTTCAAATATTGGAAGGTGTACATGGCTAATATTTTTTTGTCTAAACTAAGAAAAAGTATTGTGATGTGTAAACGTTTATATTTAAGGTATCCTATTCGGAAAGCTAGAAAATGTATTCATAAGTAATGGTAGAGTCATGGATGGTTGGTGGATAAGTTAACTTGACGATTCTACGGTTTAACATTCTTGGAAGCCCTAATGTAGGGATTTTTTCCTTAGCAACAGATAAGTTTACAATCATTCCTGTTGGTTTAACACAAAGAAAAGTTAGAAGAATCGAAGAAGTTTTAAAAGTTAAAGTTGTTAGTTTAGACCTTGGATACTCCAAACTTATAGGTGTTTTAGCAGCTGCAAACTCCAACGGAATCATTCTACCCCACTACATTACCGATGAAGAAATTGATTTTTTAAAGAAACATCTTAAAGACGTTAGGATCGAAAGAATTAAAAGTAACAAAACTTCATTTGGAAACCTAATTCTCACAAACGATAATGGAGCTGTTGTTTCTCCAACCTTAAATCAAAGAGAAATAAAAATGATAGAAGATGTTCTTGATGTTGAAGTTGCAAAAGGAACCATTGCAGAATATGTTTTTGTAGGTTCTGTGGCTGTAGCAACAAATAAAGGAGTTTTAGCTCATCCAAACCTTTCTGAAGAAGAAAGAGAACTTTTGTCTGGAGTTTTAAAGACTCCTGTTAATGTGGGAACTGTCAATTGTGGTGTTTCTTTTGTTAGTAGTGGAATTGTTGTTAACAGTTATGGAGCTTTAGTTGGTTCTCTTACAACAGGACCTGAATTGATGATTATTTCAAGCCTTGTTTAGGGTTTAAAATTTGAAGAAAGGAATAAGGGAAGAAAGAGAGCTTGTTAACAAATTGGACAAATTAGGGTTTGCTGTACTACGTGCACCATCTTCAGGGTCCAGAACTAAGCTTGACAGACCTGACATTTTGGCTGGAAGAAAAGGTTTATGTTTAGCTATAGAAGTAAAGTCAACCAGTAAGGAAACTTTTTACATGAAAGAAGAAACTGTTAATCAGCTTGTTAGGTTTTCTGAGAAGTTTGGAGCTAAACCTTTTGTTGCTGTAAAATTTAAGCATAAAAAGCTGGATTGGATTTTAGTCGAGCCTGAAAACTTAATTAAAACTGTTAAAGGATACAAGATAACCTTAAAACAGGCAAAGGTTAAAGGTAAAAGTTTAGAAGCAATCCTTACAAAAAGTTTGGGAGAATATCTATAAGCCTATGGTTTGTGGTATCTTTAAAAATGAAGATTTGCTACTTTGTCTAAACTTAGGATTTTGTTTGGAGCTTTATGTTTTATGATTTCTCCTGCTAAGTCAAAGACTTTTTCAGCTTTTTCTATGATAACAGTGTCACTACTAGCAACAATTTTAGCCCATCCTAAAACTTGAACATCTGCCTGTTTTACAGCTTCAACATCACCAGCTACATTTTCTTCTTCAAAAATTTTTCTTAAAGATGAAGCAAGTTCTCCACTTCGACTTACCTGACTGTCAAAAAAGATTTTTGTTCTTCTAACCTTGGCTTCTCTTATTTTTTCAGCTATCAACCTAAGAGCTTGAATTGTTGTTGGGGTAACCTTATGTTTTCCATGGATGGCAGATAGGTCTCTGATAAACCCATCATCACATAAAATTAGCAGTCTATCCTGAAGCATACTTTCAACTGTAATGAGTGCGTTGTAACCATCCACAGCCAAATCTTTGTTTTGAATTTCTGCTTGAGAAACCATTTTTCTTCTATGTTTTTCCGCTTCTTTAGCCCCATACACACAACGGTAAAGTAAAAGTCTGGTTTGCTTGTTGAGTAAATATCTGTCTCCAACAAATTTTAAGGCAGATTCTCTTCGGTAACCCCTATCCAAAAGATATCTAAAATCTTCGATAGCCTTTCTTAGGTTTTCTTCCACGGAAAAATTTTTCCTCCAAAAAGTTGACTATTCTTTTTCGGAGAGGTAGATAGCCGGGCGATATGGTTCAGCAAGTCTAGACCTACCTTTTGGGTCAAAAATGTTTACGTCTTCTTCCCGAAAAACATACACAAAAGCTTTAAACTCTTTTTCAAAGAATTTTTTTGCTTTATTTAAACAAGCATATTCATCCAGCATTCCAACATTTAATCTTCTGTTTAAAAGGTCTTCAGGCATTCTGTTTACTTCTTCTATGGTCTTATTTATGAAATTTGCAGCTTGACTTCCAATTTTTTCCAAGTTAAACTTTACTATAAGTTCTTTTACAAGTTTTCTGTCCAAAGTTTTGTTCTTTCGTCTTCTTAAAACTTCAAGGTAAATTTCCCATTTCCATTTTGCAGCTGTGTAATAACATATTTTTTGGGGTTGGATTGTTGTTACTTTAAGGATGTTTTTTGTATCTTCAACCAAAAGCTTAATCAAATTTTCGATTTCTTCAGCTTCTAGATTGATTTCCAACTCTTGGAAAGTTGGCCATGAAGCAGTGGAGATAAATCCTTTTTCTCCGAATTTTTCCCAGAGTTCTTCACATAGATGTGGAATGAAGGGGGCTAGAAGTTTAACCCAAACGTTTGTGGCTTTAAGAATGGTTTCTTTATGTGGTTTTTCAACCCTTCTAAAGTACCAACGAAAGTCATTCCAAACTTCATAAAAAGCATTTTCCAAGGCAGTTCTAGTTTTTAGGTTTTCGATGCTTTCAGAAATTTTTTTAATTCGTCTTTGAAGAACACTTATCAACCATTTTTCTAGATGGGTTACTTCTTCTCTCCCTTCAAGGTTTCTTATCTCCAAAATGTACCTGTAAAAGGAAGTAAGATTGTTTTTAACTTCCTTTAAACTTGCTTCTCTCCAGTTCGGGTCATCCATATCTTCAGCTGCAAGTAAAACTGTACATCTTGTTATGTCAGCTCCAAAATCTTCAACAGCTTTTCGAAGGGGAATAAAATTTCCTTTTGACTTGTGCATTTCTTCCCCTTCAACTTTCATAAAACCGTTTATACCTATGGCTTTAGGCCAATGTTCAGGTGGAAACAGGGCTGCATGATGAAAGATGTAAAAGGTTAGGTGGTTAGGTACAAGGTCTTTTCCGGAGTTTCTTAAGTCAACCGGATACCAATACAAGAACTCTTGACGAATCGACTGAAGAATCTCTGGGTTTAATCCTAAGTTTTTTGAAATTTGGTTAACATCTCCAAACCCGTAAAACACATAATCAAAAAATTCTTCAGTTAACTGTTCGGGAGATAACCCAAACTTTTTTATTTGATTGTTAACCGTGTAAAAGGCCGGATAAACCGTAGAATCACTTAAAGTTTCAACTATCCAGTCTTGAGCCCAAGGTAGAGGTGTTCCTAGACCTGTTTTTCGTGTACATGCCCAGTCATGTAACCATTCGATAACATCTTCAAACCATTTTTTTGCTTCTTTAGGATAAACTTGCATTTTTTCCAGAAGTTCTTTGGCTTTGTTCTTCCATTCTGGGTTTGAATAGTTTAAAAACCATTGGTCTCTTAGGATTTTAACAAAACAGGAAGTTGTACATCTACAAACAACTTTTTGGGGTAACTCCCACATCGTATCCATTATTCCCTTCTCTTTAAAATCTTCGACAAGTTTTTGTTTAATTTCCATTACTGGTTTGTTTGCATACCAACCACAGTTTTCTTTTAAGATACCTTTATGAAACTCTTTTTTGTACAGTATCTTTGTTGCTTCTTCGGCTTTTGGGTCGTTTTGGTCTTTAACACCCATTTTTTCCACAAGTTCTATGGCGGGAAATTCCCCAAAACCTTCAACACGGATAATAGATATTGGAAGTATTTTTTTAACATCTTCAGGATTTATTTTAAATTTTTCAAGTAAATTCGGGTTTTGTTGAAGGTCTCGGAAGGCAAGCCAATCATAAGGTGCATGAGCTGGAACACTATAAACAACACCTGTTGCATTGTTTGTATCAACAAACCAACCTGGAAGAATCAGTAATTCTCTGTTGTTTATGGGTTCTTTACAAGTTTTACCGATGAACGTTGAACCTTTAAACTCATCCAAAATTTGGATTTCTTTTAACTGTTCCTTTAATTTTTTAACAGCTTCTTTACTGATTATCCATGTTTCACCATTTACCGATGCTTTAACATAGGAACCTTCTGGATTTAACCAGAGGTTTGTTACTCCAAAAATGGTTTCAGGTCTAAGGGTTGCTGCCGGAAGATAAGCATCTTCAATCCTAAATTTTACCAAGGTGTATTCTTCTGGAGTTACTCCTCCACCTTCTAACCTGTCAGCTTCACCTGTTGGACTTTCACATTTTGGACACCAGACAACAGGATGAGTTCCTTGGATAACAAAGCCTTTTTCTTTTAGCTTTTTATACTGCCATTCAACAAAACGGCTAAAATATGGATGGTAGGAAGACGTATGAAATTCTCTTCTCCAATCGATGGATAATCCAAGCTTTTTTACAGCTTCACGGTTATAATCCGTGTAATACTTTGCCATGTATACCGGGTCTACAAATTTTTTTAGTTCTTCTTCAGGAACCCCATCTACAACCTTTAAAGCATGGATAAACTTTTCATCTCCAAGTTTTATTCTTTCCGAAGCCCCTGCTACAGTTTCACCAGTCCAATGCCAAGCCCATGGAAAGAGAACGTTAAACCCACACATTCGTTTATACCGAGCATAAACATCAACTCTTGAACAGGAGTATCCATGTCCAACATGAAGAGGACCACTCATGTAGGGGAAGGGAAACGTTACAAAACACTTTGGTTTAAGTGGGTCTGGGTCTGCTTCAAAAACTTTTGCTTCACTCCATCTTTTCTGCCACTTTTCTTCGATGGTTTTCCAGTCAAAGGTTGACAAAAAAGTTATCCCTCCCCAAAGATTTTTTCCTTCAGGATTTTTTTGATGAAAGTTAATGTTTCGGAAGCTTTTTCAGGATGGGTACTTCCACCCTGACCAAAATCAGGTTTTCCACCACCTTTTCCACCTGCAATGTTTGATATTTCAGCTGCAAGTTTTCCAGCATGAACCCCCATTTTAACCGCTTCAGCTCCCACCATAACAACTATGTTCATCGATTTTTCATTCACGATAAGAAAAACTACAACCAAACTTGGTTCTGTTTTAACAAGTTCGGTGGAAGTTTTTATGGCGGTTTCAATGTCTATTAGGTTTGTTGCTTCTTTGAGAAGTTTTACTTTGCCCACTTGTTCAATTTTTTTTGTTAAAGATTGGGTTAGTTGTTTTGCAATGTTTTCTTTTAGTCTTCCAATTTCTTTCCTGTAAGCTTTACTTTCTTCGATCAAAGTTTTTACTGATTTTTCAACTTCTTCCAAGGAACAACCCAAAAGTTTTGCTAAGGACTTAAGCTTAAAATCTGTTTGTTGAATTTGTTGGATAGCTGAATTTCCAACGGAAAAGAAGAGTCTTTCAACTCCATCTTGAATTCTTTCGGTTCTCACTATTTTTATTGGGCCAACTTCACCTGTGGTTTTACAATGGGTTCCAGCACAAGCTTCAACATCCCAATCTCCAGTTTCAACTATCCGGATATCTTTACCCGGGACAACTCCCCCTTGATAGATTCTAAACCCATATTTTGCTTCTGCAACTTCCCTTGGAAGCCAAAAAGTTTTAACCTGTAGGTTTTTCATGACGGTTTCATTTGCAAGTTGTTCTATTTCATAAACCTGTTTATCGGTTAACCTTAAATAGTGAGATATGTCAAGCCTAGACCTTTCAACACCTTTCATAGCCCCAGACTGCCAAACATGGTCACCCAAAACTCTACGTGCAGCTCCAAGCAAAATATGGGTTGCAGTATGGTTTTTCATTAGGTTTAAACGTCTTTCCCAGTCTAATGTTCCAACAACTTCTACGTTTTTAGGTGGGGTTTCTCCTTCAATCCTATGAACAACCACATTTCCAATTTTTTGAACTTCAACAACATTTGCTTTACCTGATTCCCAAGTAAGTGTTCCTGTGTCAAAGGGTTGACCACCACCTTCAGGATAAAAACAAGTTTGGTCCAGTATCACGTATCTTTCTTCAACAACATCTAAAACTTTAGCCTTAAACTTTTGAAGGTACGGGTCTTCATAGTATAGAAGCTTTGTGGGGGGTTTATCTTCAACCTTTTCCTTAAGTCTTAAGACCCATGTTTCTTTTTCGGTGGGTTTAACTGTTTTTTCATGGAGTTTAGCAACTTGACTGTAAAAATCATCTGGAACTTCAACCTTAACTCCATATTCTTTAGCTATTTGGGAAACATAATCTGGAGTTAAACCATGAGAATCATAGAGTGTTACCAGTTTTGAAGGTTGAATAGTTACTTCCCCTTTACCCTTCCCTTCTTCAACCAGTTTTTTTACAAGGATTTTTCCTCTTTCCAAGGTTTCTTTAAACCTTTTTTCTTCAACTTCAACTATCTCATGGATCGTTTTAGCTTTTTCCAAGTATTCTGGAAAACTTTTTGAAATTTCATCTAACTGAAACTTTAAAATTTCAATCAATGGAACTTCCAAACCTAAACTATGCATGTTTCTAAGAATTCTTCTTATGAGTAGTCGAGCTAGGTATCCAGCTTCAGCATTTGAAGGAACAACACCATCTCCTAACATAAAAATTAAGGTTCTTGTAAAATCTGCAATTGCATAGATTGTTTCCATGGGAACCATTATCTTTTCAAGTTCAAAGGGAGAAATGTTTAGTTTTTGAGCTATCTTAACCCTTAAATCTTTAAGCTTTTTACCACCACCAAGCTCCATCAAACCCGCAAGTTTTGAAGCTTCAAGAAAAATTTTTTCTTCCGGAGGTTTAACTCCAGCAAGACTTTGAATTTTTTGAATAACTGGTTTAAAAATTGCATCATAAATTGTGGGTGTTTGGCTTGTAAGCCAAACTATTCTTTCAAGCCCATAACCAGTATCTACTGTTTGAATTTTAAGTGGTGTAAGGTTTCCATTTACGTATTTGTAATGCATAAAAACTAAAGTTGCAAGCTCAATTCCACCCACAACAACTTCAAAATCTTCTCCAGCATTTCCACCACCAACCCACATGTCTTCTATAAAATTAATTCTTTCAGGAGAAATTCCCAATTCTTTTGTGAAAAATTCAAAACAATAAGCTACCGTTCCATCATTCCAATAAACAAATTTTTCAGGTGAGTTGAATGCATGATGAGCCATCATTTCAAATTCGGTTAGATGTCTTCCTGATTTTCCAACTAAATCTATGTCTGTAAAACGGATACATGGTTGGGAAATTGTTAATGGGTTGGCTGGTGGTGGGATGATGCCTTCTGTAACCCATGGTTGAAAATCAAAGATAGAAGCCCCAACCAGATATACATCTTCACGCCATCTTGCAACAACCGGATATTTACCTACCCTTTTATGATTATTTTTCTCAAAAAAGGAAAGAAATTTCTCTCTAGCTTCCGTTAGGTTAAGCTTTACCCTTGTTGGGGGGTTTTCTATAAAATCGTAACTTATACAGGGTTGGTCTCCACAAAGTTCCGTGTCTATGTTTAACGTCCAGAAATGTCTACCACAAGATTTACATTTTTTTCTGACATAACCTTTCTCCCTAAAAAGTTCAACTTCATAGATTGTTGGAAAGATTCCCAAACCCCCAACTAAATTTTAGAATTTCCAAGAAAAATTAAAGCTGTAGCTACATAAATGTTGGCTGCATCTACAACAGAGTTTAGTTTTACGTATTCGTTTGGTCCATGTTCATTACCACCTTCAGGACCGATGGTTACAGTTGGAATTTTAGCTCTTACAACCAAATAGTTTTCATCTCCCACGGAAAAACCTACAACCTTCCTAGGTTTGATTCCTTTAACTATCAGACAAGCCTGCTCCACAACTTTAACAATTTTCTCTCTTTCACTTAACAGATAAGGTTTCATGTAAGGAGTAGGTCTCTTAAAAATCTTTACCTTAAAACTAGATTTAAGGTTAAGCTTATGAGCTAGCTTAAACATCCAATCCAGAATTGTCTTCTCAGATTCACCCAAACCTAGTTTCCCATCCACAAGTAGCTTACATGAATCCGGTACCGATAAAAACTCAGTTCCACCATTCATAGTTAAAACACTTAATTTTTTCCTTCCAAACCTAGACCGGTTCAAACCTAAAACAAATTTTGAAGCATCAACCAAAACGTTTACCCCACCATCCAAAGCTGAAACATGACGTGCCATCCCCTGAAACGTTACTTCATACACTATCCTTCCAACCCTTCCAATCTCCATTCTTGTAAGTCCTGTTGGTTCGGCTGAAACAGCAGCATCCACATTCTTAAGTTTCCTAGACCGGATAAGACCATCACAACCCCTAGAATACGATTCTTCATCACTGGTTAAAGCAACCGTTAATCTTCCGGTAAGCTTACTCCTAACAAGTTTTTCAACAGCGGTTAGTATGGCTGAAACCCCACCTTTCATGTCACATGCACCAAGACCATACAAAAAACCATCAACAACCGTAGGTTTAAAGGGAGGATACTTCCAACCAAGAGAAGGTTTAACCGTGTCCAGATGACCATAGAAAAGTAAGTTTAAACCGTCCGGTTTAAACTCATAACAGGCTAGGATTGTTGGACCACATCCAAACATTTGAATTTTTTCAATCTGAAAACCAAGTTTGGATAAGTATTTTTCAACATATTCCGCTATTTCATGTTCATTTCCACTAACACTTGGAATAGAAACAAGTTTTTTTAGGATTGGTTTAACTTCTTTGAGTGTTACATGTTTAAAGTTTTGGAAGCTTAACTTCAATTTTGTTCTACTTAAAATCTACACTTTCTTCTTTTGTTCCATCGTTTGTTATAATCAGAAAATCCGCACCATCACCACTTTGAACATCCCGTGCTACCGCGGCCTTTATACTTCTAAACACCAAGTCTTTTGCTTCTTCAACCATCAACCCTTCCTTATAACCTGCTTCTAAAATCCCTGTTGCAATTTCAGCTCCAGAACCCACACTTGCATACTTATCTGCTATAACTGAACCAAGCGGGTCAAGAACATAAAGATGCGGTCCATCTTCATCAACCCCACCTATGATCGTTTGGGTTAAGAGTGGGAAAAGTCTTCTTTCAAAAAGAAGGTTAGCCATAACCTTAGCTACAGAATTAACCTTTATAGGTCTTCTACACTCCAAAGAATGTAAACTTGCATAAGCAGCAGCTTCCTTAGCCAAAATCTGCATATCCCCAACAAGTCCTGCACAAGCAGCTCCAACCTTATCCGTTATCTTGAAAACCTTTTTTCCAGCTTTACTCAAAACCAAATATCCATAAGCAACCCTTTTTTCAGAAGCTAAAATAACTCCATCTTTAAAAACAACACCAACAGTTGTTGCTCCAGGTAAGAATGGAAACTCACGTGACACAACAGATTCCTCCAAACACTGAGAATTTATTACCACCCCCAACCTATAAATCTATATCGATGAAAAAAACAGTAAACATAAAGGAAATTTTAAACAAAATTTTCTGGGACAAACGTTTAAACATCGAAAACCACGTTATAACATTTATTCATAGAGGGGCAAAAGAAGATAAAAAAACCATCCCATGTAAACTTATAGTTAAAACTGGAAAATCTTGGTTTCTCTACAAAAACATGGAAGACGAAACCTTCATACCCTACCATAGAATCTTGGAAATCAAAAACATAAAAACAGGAGAAATTCTATGGAAAAAAACAGGTAGAACATAAAAGGCGGGGGTTGCCAAGCCAGGTCAAAGGCGCAGGATTCAGGATCCTGTCCCGTAGGGGTTCGTGGGTTCAAATCCCACCCCCCGCATCAATTTACCGGTAAATTTTAAATAGGGCATAAGAGCCTTCTTCTTTTGGTGTTTATGCCTAAGCCTAATCTTGGTAAGACTGGAACCATTAAGGATAGGACTGTTTACGTTTATCTGCCTTCTATGGAGATGGTTGAGGATTGGAAGCGTAAGGCTGAAAAGGCTGGAGTTTCACTTTCGAAGTTTATTATTGAGAGGGTTGAGGACTCCATTAGGCAGGAGGAGGGTTATCTTTCAAGGCTTGAACTTGTTAGGAGGCTTAGAAAGGCTGAGGAGGAGCTTAAGAAGCTTAGGGAAGAAAACCGTATGCTTAAAATGCTTGTAGAAAACCTTGACAGGGAACTTAAACACTACAGGGCAAAACCATTTCTAGAAGAAGAATTCCAGGGACTAAGAAGATTTGATAAACAGCTAATAGACCTGCTAAGGAAAGGTGGAACATTAAG
>CAZNLG010000022.1:0-12643 GCA_964573765.1 uncultured Candidatus Bathyarchaeia archaeon
TTATGAATGCTGGAAGGGAGCTTCAACAACTTTCAGCATGTTTTGTTTTACCTGTAGAAGATTCCATTGAAAGTATATTTGAAACGATAAAACATACAGCCCTAATTCATAAGTCAGGTGGTGGTACTGGCTTTTCTTTTTCCAGACTTAGACCTAAAAACGATGTAGTAAAAAGTACGAAGGGTGTTTCCAGTGGTCCTGTATCCTTTATGATGGTTTATGATGCTGCAACTGAAGCCATCAAACAAGGTGGAACTAGACGTGGAGCTAACATGGGTATCCTTAGTGTTTACCATCCAGATATCCTAGAGTTTATAACCTGTAAAAAAGATGGTACTAAACTTACGAATTTTAACATTTCAGTTGCAGTTGACAGTAACTTTATGGAAGCTGTTGAAAGAGGAGCCGACTACACACTTATCAATCCAAGAAACAACAGACCAGCCGGAGTTCTTAACGCAAGAAAAGTTTTTGACCTTATAGCTGAGATGGCTCATCTAAATGGAGACCCAGGAATAATTTTCTTAGACAGGATCAACAGAGACAATCCAACTCCTCATCTTGGAGATATTGAAAGTACAAATCCTTGTGGGGAACAGCCTCTTCTACCCTATGAATCCTGTAACCTAGGCTCCATAAACCTTTCAAGGATGGTTAAGGATGGAAATGTTGACTGGGAAAAGCTTCGTAGAACCGTTAGAATAGCTGTTCACTTTTTGGATAACGTGATAGATGCTAACAAATATCCACTCCCCCAAATCGAACAGATGACCAAAGCCAACAGGAAAATTGGTTTAGGGGTTATGGGTTGGGCTGACATGTTAATTAAACTTGGAATTCCGTATGACTCAGAAAAAGCTTTAGAAGTTGCTGAAGCGGTCATGCATTTTATCCAAGAAGAATCAAAAATCGCATCTGAAATGTTAGCTGAAGAAAGGGGAGTTTTTCCAAACTATAAGGGAAGTATCTATGATGGTGTTAGAAAACTTAGAAATGCAACAACTACAACCATAGCTCCAACAGGAACGATCTCGATTATTGCAAACTGTTCCAGTGGAATTGAACCTATCTATGCTTTATGTTACGTCAGGAATGTTTTGGAAGGTCAAAAACTTTTGGAAGTAAACAGTCTCTTTGAAGAAGTTGCAAAAAAAGAAGGTTTCTACAGTAAAGAACTCATGGAAAAAATAGCTTTAAAAGGCTCGTTGAAGGATATAGAAGAAATCCCAGACCGAATTAAAAGGATTTTTGTGACTGCTTTGGATATAGCACCAGAATGGCATGTTCGAATGCAAGCAGCCTTCCAAAAATACACAGACAACGCTGTCTCAAAAACGATAAACCTTCCAAACCATGCAACTGTTGAAGATGTAAAAAAAGCTTTTATGTTAGCTTGGAAGCTTGGCTGTAAAGGGATAACCGTCTACAGGGATGGAAGTCGAAGTCAACAAGTTCTTCAAAGAAAGGAAACAGTTCAAAAACAAATTGGATACATTAAACCAAGAAAACGTCCAGAAAAGACCTATGGAGTAACCTATGAAATCCAAACAGGATGTGGTGCTCTCTACGTAACCATAAATGAAGATGAAAATGGTTTACCTTTTGAAATTTTTGCAAGACTTGGAAAAGCTGGTGGTTGTGCTTCTGCTCAGACGGAAGGTTTGGGGAGGTCTGCATCCTTAATATTAAGATGTGGAATAGACCCTTGGGAAATAGTTAAACATTACAAAGGTATAACATGTGACAGACAGATAGGGGTTGGAAAAAACAAGGTTCTTTCATGCCCGGATGCTATCGGAAAAGCCTTAGAAAGATATCTTAGAGAAAAGGAAATTTTAAGGGAAGAAGAAAGAAAAAACAGTAAACAAACTGAACCTGACAATCCTATGGTTGTTAACGGGGCTTGTCCTGTATGTGGAAGTCCCCTCATTCGGTCTGAAGGATGTAAAAAATGTCTTTCAAACTGTGGATATACAGAATGTGATTGAAAATTTCATTTTTTGCTTACTATTTTTTTGGAAAAAGCATTATCACTGGTAAAATTTCTCTAAAAATGCTACAACAATTCCCGGAAATAAAAACATGACATTGATGAAAAATCAGTAAAACACCAGAGTAGTTAAGGTAAGATTTTGTTTTCTGAAATCAAGAACAAAATCTACCCATAAATTTTTTGTTTATGGGTTATTTTGGTGGTGGACGTGTTCCAATTGTAACGGGAATTTCCATTATTTTTTTGTTCCTTATTATGGTTAATTGAACCGTTTGGTTTGGTCTTGTGTTTCTCTCCAGATAGGTTGAAAGGTCATCTTGGTTTCTGATCTTTACATGGTTTACAGCTATTATAACATCTCCACCAACAACTACTGTTTGTCCTTCGATCTGAACTTTCTCCTTTCCAGCCTTAATTCCTGCTTTGTCTGCAGGTCCCCCCGGTATGACTGACTCAACAAGAACCCCATAGGTTACGTTTAACTTCATGAAGTTTGCTATTGCTGGTGTTACATCAACTATCGTGACACCTAACCATGGATGAATGTAGGTTCCTCTTTTTATCAGGGAAGGTAATTCTCTTAAAATAGTGTCCGATGGGATTGCAAAACCAATGTTTTGTGCTCCTGGAATTATGGCTGTAGTTATTCCTACAACTTCCCCATTGTAGTTTAAAAGCGGTCCACCGGAGTTTCCAGGGTTGATAGGAGCGGTTGTTTGAATAACATCAGCTATCGCATATCCCCCGGTTTCTGGTTCACGAATTGTTCTTCCTAGTTGACTAACGATACCTGTTGTTACTGTACCTGAAAGTCCAAAGGGGTTTCCAACAGCAATAACCGGGTCACCAACATGTAAACTTGAAGAACTAACGATTTTTAGTGGTTTAAATTCGGATGAAGGTGCATTAACGGTTAAAACTGCAAGGTCACTGTAAACATCAGAACCAATAAGCTTGGCTGGGTAGGCGTTTCCGTTCAGAAAGGTTACGGTAATATTTTGAACACCACTAACTACATGGTTGTTTGTTAAAATGTAGAAGGAATTGTTGTATTCACATACAAAACCCGACCCTTCAATTTTAACTATACGTGATATGGGGCCAAAAAACGAGTCTAAAATTTCAATTCGGATACCTCTAACAACAACTACAGAATCTTTTACATTTTCATAAACATGTGAGATTGAGATGGTAGAAGAAGGTTGACAGGGTTTTGAAACGTTAAGGGTAGTACCACTTAAATTCTTAATTTTCTCGGTTAAAAACTCGATTTCTCCACTTAAACTGTACAACTGATTTTCTAGTTCGGATATTTTTTCTTCTTGAACATGAAGAAGCCATCCTTCGTACACAATCCCAGCAAAAACCATAACCAAAACGATAGTTAAAACTAAAATCTTTTTAGATGATTCCGTTTTCTCCGTTAACAAACAAACCACCAAGTTAAACTTTTAGAAGTTTAAAACCTTGGATGGTCCGGATAAAAATAGGGCATTGTATATGGTGCGGAAGGAGGAATACCTCCCTTTTCTTTACGACTTTTTTCTTCCTGCTTAACCTTGGTTATTTTAATCTGTTTATCAGGTTTTACAATTACCCTATACTTTTCAAAGTAGTCTTCCCTATGTAGAAAACGTTTTATCTGGAATTTTACTTCCCTAGGTTTTAACTGATTTTTATCTTCGATCAACAATTTTCCACTTTTATCTTGAACTTCCACTCCCAACTTTAATTTAAGAAACTCTTTTAAAGAGTTGGTTTCATGTTTTAAGTCTTCAACATCCACTATCAAACTAACAGGACTCCTTGTACAAAGTTTAACGATTTATGTTTTTTCTTTATCTCATCTGGGTATTTTAACCGTTTCTTTTTTGACTTCCGTTCTTAAATTTTTAATGTTAGTTAGATAGTGTTTATAACGCTTCTAAACGCGTAAGTGAGGTTTAACAGGATTATAAGGAAGGTTAAAAGTTTAACCATAAACCAGATTCTTGGATTTTCTTCTTTTTGGGTTAAAGCACATAGGTAAACTAATGTATTCACCGATAGGATGTGAAATGGTAAGTTAAAAACCAGCCTACAATGAGCAACATAATTTGAAAATGGTAAAGGTATGGATGTAACGATTACCCAGGCTAAAAGTATTCGTGTATATTCGTCTTTCTTTCGGTAAGTTAAAATTAAAACTCCAAAAATGGTTAACATAAGAATTATGGGATTCATGTAAAATCCACTGGAAAAGTTTACAAAGTTTACTTGAAGATTTAACCATAATTTTGTCAACTCGTTTAAACCTAGACTTGTTGATGCAACTTCATATCCTCCTTGTATTCCTCCAAGAGACTTTAAAACCCAAGACTTAACAATGTCAACCAGAAGATTAACAACCAAAATAAACCCAAGAGGAACAATTTTTTTCTTAAATTCTCCTAAATTTTTCTCCCAAACCAAAATTATCAGCAAATAAGTTATGATTATCGTTACAAACTCACTCCAAGTCCAAGGATGAATAAATATAATCGTCGCCAAAAGAATTGTTAAAATTGTAAGAGTTTTCCATGAAAAATTTTTCATGTATTTTAGTAGTAACGTAAGAAAAAGAAAACCTAAAATCAATGCACAAATATTTGCATAGAAAGCTGCAAAAACTCCAACTGTTATGTTGTAGGAAAAAGCGGTAAATAATGCGGCTAAAGCTGCATAGTTATCGTTTCCTGTTCCTTCCTTAACAAACAAGTATACTGCTAACACTAACAATGGAGCTAAGACTACCAACTCAAATTTAGCTACATCACTTACAGACAAACTGGTTGTAGTTTTAACAGTGTACAACAAGAGTAGGTAAAGAGGACGTGAACCGTTACTAGCTTCCCAAAATGCATAGGATAAGGCTTCAGGAAAAGGTTTACCAACCATCCCCCCTAACCATTCAAAATAGTAACGTACATCTACACCAACAAATCTTCCAAGTGGATTCAGGTTTGGGTGGTATGGATAAAGTGCAAGCACAACCGTCAACAACATTGAAGCAAAAAGTAGAACTTTCGGATGTCTTGTAAACGGAATTTTTATTTCATCCGTTCTTACCGAGTTTACCCATCTCTCCATCTTTGAAAAAGTTTTAAAAATTTTTTTCCCGGTTCTTTCTAGAACTTTTGTTAAAGGTTTTAACAGCCAGATATAGACTGCAACCATAAAAAGGATAGGACATATTGGTGTCCATGCATAAAAAAGTTGGTTTTCAATTTTAACAAAATGCCAAGTCCAATTTTCTTCACTGGGCCAAAAAGGATGGGTAACCCATCTTAAAAGAGCCAGAATCTCAGTTGTGATTAAGATAAGTAGTAGACTTATACAGACTTTTTCCAAAATTTCACGGGTTAAATTCGGTTTTTTTATGGTTAAAAATGAAGTTATGGGTAGAACTGAAAAAGCTAAAATCCAAGACAAAATCTGGTCGGTTTGGGGGTTTCCTGTAAGACTTATAAAAATAATTCCTAGATATGGTCTTGGAAAGATGGGTAGGTACCATTCTATATGTAAAAAATTTATGATTTTCACAAGAACCAGAAAAACCACAACTGCATCCAGAAAAGCCAGAACATCGAGTTTTTTCATGGTTTGTCAGTTCCAACCAAGTAGTTTTATTTTATCTCTTCAGCTTGTTTTAAATTAATTTATCTTCTGTTGTGATGTAAAGTGTATTTCTACCTTAATCTTTTGATGTCTGTCTTTCTAAGAGAATCTATCTTAAATATCTCTTCAAAGGATAATCCTAACCACATAACACCCAAACATCCCATAACCAGCATGGTTACCACACCCAACAGATGGCTAACCAAACCCATAGTTAACACAAAATCCATTCGAGTTAAACCTAAACCTAAAAATATCAACATCCAATAAGCTTCATAGGTTCCAACATATCCGGGAACAGCTGGAAGTATATGGGTAAGATACATAACCACCGCGCCTAGAAAAATCAACATTATATGGGCTTGATAGTTAAAGGCTCTAAAGATAAAATAGACTCCTGTAAGCTGAATTAACCATAGAATCCATGTAAGTGTAAGAGTAACCGTTAAAAATTTTGGACCTTGGCTTATGCTTTTTGTTCCGTTGATTAAAGACTGAACAAAACCATGTATTTTTTCTTTCCAATGAAAAGAAAAATGTAGCCAATCTAAAATTCTATCAACCAGTTTAACGATTTCTTCTTCCTTTTTAACTCCAAGAACTAAAACTACAACAATCACAACCACAAATATGCTAACCACTATAAAGCTGTCGGTAAACCATTGGGGTGTTGTTATGTAGATGGGTAACAATGCTAAGACCGTAAACCCTATAGTTAGAATTCCAATAAGGTCTAAGGTACGTTCAACAATTATGGAAGAAAAACTTGAAGCAAAATCCATGTTTTCTTTTTCTCCAACAATGTAGGCTCGAACAAATTCTCCCAACCTAACCGGAACAACGATGTTAACCATAAATCCCACAGTAGTTGCCCAAAACATGTTAGACATTTTAACCGGGTTTTTTACGGGTGTTAGAAGAATCTTCCAACGCCAAGCTCTAACAAGATAAGCCACTGGAATCGTGAAAACTGTTAAAATAAGCCAGAATGGGGAAGCCCGACTTATAACCGATATAAGCCTATCTAAACCAATCCACCAAAGCATAGTTATTAACAGTAAAGTTCCAGCTAAAAACGAGAAAATTAATTTAAGTTTACTTCGATTTTTTCTTTTCTTACTAAAGTCATAAGAAATGTTTCTACTGTTTTTTTCCACTATTTTGTTTCTCCCTTGACGTACTCTATTGTTAGACAAACAACACCAACCACCAACAACCAATACGCATAAATTGCTAATTGGTTTGCTAAGAATTCATTTGTGGTAAAAGCCAAAGTTATTGCTGCAAAAATTAGCATAAGTAAAGCATAACCAACAGGAATTCTTCCATCAAACTTAAAGTAGACAAAAATCGGAATCAAAAGAATAAAGGATAGAAAGGTTGGTAAGTCTTGACCATTAAAAACACGATGAGCTAACACAAGTGAAATCACTACCAAAAAATGGGGGACTTCATTTTTTACTGAAAACCAGATTTCCCTTATTTTCGTAACTTCTAAACCCCCTTTATCCTTATTTTTCTCTTCTCAAATGACTGTTGATTTATTCTTTTTTGGAAGAGCTTTTTCTTATTAGCTTTGGCATCAAAAATAAATTTACTGGTCTTAAATCGTTCTACTTACTTCCACTTTTGCAAAAAAAGATTAGGGATTTAGATGTTGACCCTCTTTTTTTCAGAATTAACTACCAAGAATTTTTCGTATTTCTCGTAACTTTTCTGCGAGATTTTTTCCTTTATCGGTTATCTGGTAATAGGTTTGGATAGGTTTTGTTTCTGTGTTTACCTGTCTGGTTATAAGACCTTCCTTGAGCAACGAATTTAGGGATAGAGATAAGGTTCCACGACTTGAAGTTTGTTGGGCTATATCTCTATGTCTAACAGGACCGTTGAGATAGATAAAGTCCAGAATTAGGAAAATTTGGTTTTCAAAAATTTTTTTCACGGTCAATTCTCTTTTTTCGTTTCCTTTTACATGGGTTTGGTACTATATATAGTGTACGGAAACGTTTATAAGATATAAACACAAAAATGAGTTTGAGGTTCAATATTTTGTTCGAAACACAATATATAGAACCTATCCCTTCCCTTTATTCTAAAACCACCTTACCGTTCTTTTGGTTTTAGTCATAGTTGTATGGAGACATGTTAGGTGTCTACCCAAACTATCCTTGTTCTTACAGATGGTTTTGTTACCTTGTTTTGTGGACTTATTTTGTTTTGTACCTACTGTATTTCACGTTTTAAAAACTTTTTCCATCTTTTTTGGTCTTTAGGTTTCATTTTCTGCAGTGTAGGAATCTTTTTAAGACTAACTTCAACATCCATGGTTTTACTTTACGGTTTCTTTGTGTTTTCGTTGTTTTTATGGTTTGTTGGTTTAGGTCTAATCTTGAAAACCTTCAAAAAATTTCTGGTAACAGGAATTTTTCTTGTAACCTTAACGGTAATTGGAGAGTTTTTGTCATCTAAAATACTAACTTTCACGATTATTACAACCTTCTTTGTTCTGGTTACTGTTGGAGTTTTTCTTGCAAAGAAAAGATACGGAAAACTTGTAGACCCACTCTTAATTGGTTGGGTTCTACTAACAATAACAAACACTCTTTTTGTCCTAGAAGTTCCGTTGACATTCTACTTAGACCTACCAGCTTCCTTTGCAAAAATTATAATTGCTTATGGTATACTTAACCCAAATTTTTTCTATGTTGGAACACATATGGCAGCTTTCTTGAAAAAAGCTTCAAGTAAACCTTGTAGTACAAGAGCTCATTTTACTTTGGTCAAATGTGAGAAAGCTTCACGTTTAAAAGAATTAAACTGGTTAAAACAGATAATTGAAGACAATTTAACAGATAACCTTAAAACAACATTAGTTACGGTTTACGACTCAATTTCAACCACAGAACTCGCCGACCTAGAATTTCTTAGCAATAAGAACATCGGTTTAATCAGAGTCTTACGTGAAGTTAAGGAACAATCAAAATCATCAAACATAACCCTACTAAAAGATGACTTAACTTCTATAGGGCTTTTGTTTTCGAATTTAATGGCACAAAATAGGAAAGAACCCAAAGACCAAGTGTTAATCATCTATCCCCTTTCATGGTTAATCTTAACCCATGGTTGGAAAAACATGTATCTACTATTATCAAGTAAAATCTCGGAGCTAAAAGAAACAAAAACTCATCTAATTGCGTTTTACTATCCAAACACCCATAGTGATAAAACAATTCACTATACTCTTGAAAAAATGGCTGAACAAATAATATCCATCTAAAGCTCAAGCCTAATTAGTTTAAAGAAAATGGTCAGTAAAAAGACCAAAAATATCGTGAAAGTTTTATAAAGCTCTTAAAACAGTATATATCGATTGAAAATGTTAATACCTCACACCGAACTTTTTTCCGTTTTTCGGAAGGGTTTGAGGAACGGTAATTGGTACCGTCTGGATAATTGGGAGAAAGCTTTCTATAAAGCTACGATGCTTTACGCAAAACTTAAAAATAGAGTAATGAACCCAAAAGTGGTGTCAATAATTCTGAAAATTATAGAAAAGTTGAAAGAAACACCTTACCTCAGAGCCCTAAAGAACGGGTTAGAAAAGGCTAAAGCCATGTTTAGTTTTTGTGAAACAAACGGGGTTTTTGGTTGGTGTCCCCGACTTAGGGAGTGGTTGAAAACTCCAGCATACATTATTTGGCTTGGATTCAACTCTTTACATAAATTATAGGGAGCTTACTTAAGTGAAGTTAAGAAAGGCTGTTATTGCAGCTGCTGGTTTGGGTACAAGATTACTTTCGGTAACAAAAGAACTACCTAAAGAAATGTTGCCTGTTTTCTTTATGAGTAAAGATGGAAATCTTTCCGTGAAACCTTTACTTCAGATGGTTTTTGAGCAACTTTACCGTAACGGGTTTAGGGAGTTTTGTTTTATTGTTGGTAGGGGGAAAAGGTCTGTTGAAGACCATTTTACACCTGATTGGAAGTTTGTAGAAGAACTTAACAATAAAGGTAAGGAAAGCTTAGCTTTAGATTTACAGGAATTTTATAGGATGGTTGAGAGTTCAACGGTTGTTTGGGTTAACCAACCTGAACCTAAAGGTTTTGGACATGCTATTCTACAGGCAAAACCTTTTGTCGGTGATGAACCTTTTATGGCTTTGGCTGGAGACACCTACATAATCTCACCAAGAGATAACCATTTACGTAGACTTATGGATGGATACATAAAAAGTAAGGCTGAAGCTACCCTTTTACTTGAATGGGTTTCAAATCCAAAAATTTATGGTGTGGCCGTTCTGGAAGAAGAGACAGAAGGCTTATTCAAAGTTAAGGGAGTAGTTGAGAAACCTGAAAAGCCACCATCAAATTGGGCTATCATGCCGTTGTATGTTTTTAAGTCAAGCATTATGGATGCCTTATCTGAAACAGGGCCGGGTATTGGTGGTGAAATTCAGCTGACAGATGCTATTCAAAAATTGATAATGGATGGTAGGAAGGTTACTGCTGTAACCTTGGACAAAAGCGAAGTCAGGTTGGATATTGGTACCCCAAACATGTACTGGGAAGCTTTAAAAACATCCCATGAATACTGGAGAAAAACTTGGAAACAGTAGAGATAGTTAAAGAAAAAGAACAAGAACTGTTTAAAGATAAAAAAATACTGGTTACGGGTGGAGCTGGATTTATAGGTAGCTGGTTTTGTGAAAAAGCATTGGATCTAGGTTTAAAAGTTCTGTGTCTGGACAATTTTTCCACAGGTAAGTTAGAAAATGTTAAACATCTTCTTAAGGAAGGGGACTTCAAACTTATCGAAGCTGATGTATGTAAAGCGAAATTAGATGAAAAGGTAGATTTGATTGTTCATGGTGCAAGTATACCCAGTCCAGATGATTACGTGAGAAGACCTGTAGAAGCCATGTTACCCAACAGTATAGGCTTGTTAAACATGCTTGAAATTGCCAGAAAAAATGACACTCTTTTCCTGTTTCTTTCAACTTCGGAAGTTTATGGAGATGTTGAAGTAATTCCAACCCCTGAAACTTATTGGGGAAAAGTTAATCCTATTGGTTTAAGAAGCCCCTACGATGAATCAAAAAGGTTTGGTGAAGCTCTTTGTAAAGCCTATGAGTCTGAGTATGGGTTGGATGTAAGAATTGCTAGAATTTTTAACACTTATGGTCCTAGAATCGACCCTGAAGCTCGGTATGCAAGGGTGATACCTAGATTTATCATGCAAGCTTTAACCGGAGAACCGATAACTGTTCATGGAGACGGAAAACAAACAAGAAGCTTCATGTATATTTCCGATGCGATAACGGCTTTTTTTAAAATGTTGGAAGTTGATGAAGCAAAAGGTGAAGTGATAAACATAGGAAGTCCTGTTGAAACTAAAATTGAAGATTTAGCTAAAACCATAAAAATGCTTACAGCTTCAAATTCCCCCATCATTTATTTGGAGTCCAGACCTGATGACCCAAGAAGAAGATGTCCAGACATAACAAAAGCCAAAAAAATCCTTGGATGGGAGCCAAGGGTAAACCTAGAAAACGGATTGAAGAAAACCATTGAATGGTTCAAGAGTAAACTGTAAAATGTTTGGTAAAGTTTCTGTTTTTGGTTTAGGTTATGTGGGTTTAACCACAGCAGCCTGTCTAGCCTACAAAAAATTTAACGTTACTGGTTTTGATGTAGATTTGGAGAAAGTTTCAGCTATAAACAAGGGAAAAGTCTATGTTCATGAACCCGGTTTGGAAAAACTTGTAAAAGAAACGGTAACTGAAGGTTTTCTGAAAGCTACTTCAAATTCTAAGCAAACCATAAATGAAACAGAAATTACCTTCATAACTGTTGGTACTCCAAGTAAACCTGATGGAAGTATAGACTTAACAGCAGTTAAGGAAGTTTCCAAAACCATCGGTGAAGCTTTACATGATAAGAAAGGATGGCATTTAGTAGTTGTTAAAAGCACGGTTATTCCTGGAACAACAGAAAACATGGTTAAACCAATTTTGGAAGAAACTTCTGGGAAAAAATGTGGAACGGATTTTGGTTTATGTGTAAACCCGGAATTTTTGAGGGAAGGAAATGCTGTTGAAGATATGTTTAAACCTGATAAGCTGGTAATTGGCGAATTTGACAAAAAATCAGGAGATGCCCTAGAAAATTTCTATCGAATGTTTTATGAGAATCAGCTTCCACCAACCATAAGAACCACACCGGTTAATGCTGAACTGATAAAATATGTAAACAATGCTTTCTTAGCCATGAAGGTAAGCTTCATAAACATGGTTGCAAACCTCTGCCAAAAACTACCCGGTGCAGATGTGGAAATTGTGGCTAAGGGGATAGGACTGGATAAGCGGATAGGCAGTCTTTTTCTTAAGGCTGGTCTTGGTTGGGGTGGGTCTTGTTGGCCCAAGGACCTTCAAGCCTTCCTAAATTTTTCATCCAAAATGGAAGTACCACTTCCCTTGGTTAAGGCAACTCTAGACATAAACAGTTTACAACCTTACGTAGCCGTAAAGTTAGCTGAAAAGTTTTTAGGTAGCCTACAAGGAAAGAAGGTTGCTTTGTTAGGGCTTGCATTCAAACCAAACACTGATGACATGAGGGAAGCTGTCTCCATAAAACTTGTGGAAAAACTTCTTCAATTAGGAGCCGAAGTTGTAGTTTATGACCCTATGGCTTTGGGTAACGCTAAAAAAATCTTTGGAGAAAAAGTAAGATACGCTAACTCTGTACAAGAATGTTTAAATGGAGCTGAATGTTGTATCATAGTGACTGAGTGGGAAGAATTTAAAAAACTTAAACCAGACGACTTTTTAAAACACATGAAAAATCCTGTGGTAATCGACGGAAGAAGAATCTACAAACCTGAAGAGTTTAACAGAAAGTTAAAGTTTGCAGCGATAGGCTTGGGAACTTACAACCAGAAAGGCTGAATTAAATGTTTCTTGTTGAATCTTTGGTCGGGTTACGAAATCTTCTAATTCACCGTTACTGGACTGTGGA
>CAZNLG010000023.1:0-3898 GCA_964573765.1 uncultured Candidatus Bathyarchaeia archaeon
ACTGATCGGTTTTGTCGGTGTTGGTAAACCAATGGTAGCTGTGTCGGTTATATCTTTTCTTGTTAGTTGTCCGGATACCCATCCAGGTATGTCTGCTGGATCTGCATTTTCATCGGTGTATTTAGCTGTGATCGTGTCACCAAGAGTTACTCTTAGGGTTGTACCCATGGTCATTGTCTCCGAGAAGGTTAAGGTTCCAGTAAACACACCTGTGTTTGGTCCTGTTTCAGCTGCTGTAAGAGTTAGTCCACCTGGGTCTGTGTCTGAAGAAACTTTTACACTGACTGAGTCAATAAGAGATGGATTTGTGTTAGCGTCCGGGTCTGTGACCGTGATTGTTGCTGTGTCTGTTAGGTTGTAAGTGTCCCTGTCAAATTCTACTGTACCTGTGTACTGTTTGATTGTGGCTGATGCATATACACGGACGTTTGTACGTCCAGCTGCGTCACATTCGTCTATGTAGGTTACGGTTAGTCCATCTCCATGCTGGGCTGTAACGTTTACACCACCTACCTGCGTGTTAAGTACGAATTTGCCTTCGAATACACCTGTATCCGGACCTGTTTCAACTAGGTCGTTGTCTGGATGTGTTGATGTTGCCATACTTGAAGTTTTGATTTCTATCTTGCTCTTTGATATCGTGTCTGCTGCTGTTGATTTTACGTTCATGTCAGGGTCGGTAACCGTTATTTTAACCTGTCCATGGATGGAGTAGACATCCTTATCTAGCGTTATGGTACCTGTAGTTGCAGAAACTGTAGCTGTTTTTACGACTTCTACTTGTGCACCAGAAGCATCATGTGCATCAACATATCTTACTGTGATGGTATCACCTCTTTTAGCCTGTATCTGTTGGGCGGCTGTGCTCGAGGAAGATGTCAATTTAACTTTGCCTTGGAATGTGCCTGTGTTTGGTCCTGTTTCTGTTAGTTTTACGTAGATACCGTCTGGGTCAGAAGTTGTTCTTATGTCAACATAACCTGCTGTACCGCTTGTTCCAGGTGTGCCTGTTGTGGTTGGGATATCATCTACCTTCTCCGGGTCTAGGTTTAGGTCAGGTTCTGTGAGTGTTATGGTTACATATCCACCATAAGGATAGGATGTTTTGTCGATACTTAGGATACCGGTGGATGTTACAACAGAAGCATAAGCTACTACCGTTCTGCTTACACCTGCAACATCTTCCTTATCATAGTAGGTTACGGTAATGGTGTCACCTCTTGTAGCATTTGATGGTAGAGTGTACTCACCCGTGAATACACCTGTATCCGGACCTGTTTCTCTCATTGAGATTGCCTGTTCAGATAATCTTGTACCTCCAGAATAGGTTATCTTGATGGTTACACCTGGATAGGTTGTGCTTTCGAATTCATCTACAGCTTCTGGGTTTAGGTTCCTGTCGGGGTCTTCAACAGTCACATATACTACAGCAGTGTTACCACTTACAACTTCTGGACTGTAACCAGCCTTATCAAGTGATACTGTACCAGTTGTTGTCTTATAAGTTGCAGTGGCCTTTATGTCACGTGGATGACCAGCTTCATCATATTGGTCTTTGTAGAGAACCGTAACAGTAGAACCGGATGTAACAGCAATGATTGGTGATGGCCCTACCGTTGTTGTGTTGCTGAAGGAAAATGTTCCTTCAAACACTCCCGTACTGGCGCCCGTTTCGATCATTTGAATTGGGCTGCCAGTGGTGTTTTGTGTACTGTAGACATACACGTAGCCTTGTTTCTTTGTACCGTTCCAAGTGCTATCATAGATTTTGTCTGGAACTGTTGGGTCTGTGTTTAGGTCTGGGTCTGTTAAGGTTACATGAGCAGTCCATCCGGCTGAATAAGTATCCCTATCAAGCTCTAGTGTTCCTGTATAGGAAGCAAATTTTGCAGTTACGGTTGCGTTACGACCACTTCCCAGCTCATCTGCAGCATCCCAATATAAGACTGTGATGGTATCACCAGGTGTTACTTTTATCGTTGGTTTACTAGCATTTGTTAGTGTGGTTGTGCTAAACATGAATTGTCCTGTGAAGACACCAGTGTCCAGACCAGTTTCAGTCATTTTGACTGAACTACCAGTTGTGTTTGTCGTACTGTAGACATATACGTAACCTGAATTCCTTACGTCTGGTGAACTGTCATAGAAGGATTCTTTAGCCTTTTCATCGAGGTTCAGGTCTGGTTCTACCAGTGTTATGGTTGCAACGTCACCCCTATAGTAAGTATCCTTGTCAAGAGTTAGAGTACCGGTATGTGTTGATATAACCGTGGAACCTGTTCTGGTTCCAGCTGGAGCTGCATCATTGTATTTGAAAACTATAACGCTTCCTGGTGTTTCGCTACTACCAAGTTGACCAGTTACCTGGAAGACACCAGTGTTTGCTCCAGTTTCTGTAGCATTACCAAACTCAGTAGCTAAGGCAGTACTATTTCCATAGTATGTATAGTTGTTTGCTCCTAAAGTTGCAGCAACGTTATAACCTTGTAATTTTATCGTGTCCTTTGCTGTTGGGTCTAGGTTCATGTCGTTATCTTCGATGGTTACATAGATTTTAGCTCCTGGTGGATAAGATGTTTTTGATGTTGCAACCACACCAGCCACAGGTGAAACTTCAATCGTTACGGATATGGAAGCTGGTGGGTCAACATCGTTGTATGTAATAGTGAAAGTGCTACCCGCATATGCGTTCTGAACTTGTGCAACAATCTGTTGAACCCTACTTGCATTTGGCACATAAGGTTCTAATGTAATTTGACCTTGCACGTTTGCATCAGTTGGGTCAAAATTTGTATCCCAACCTGTAAGCGGTGAGTTTGGCTCCTGAGTTGGTGGATTTGCAGGAATACCTGTAGCTGGAGTGCCGACAGTGATAAACCCTACCCATGAACCACCGGTTGTTTGATACATTGGGAGGGTTGTACCTTGCGGTATTGTCCAATATCTAGTAGTACTGTTGTATAGTTTTAGCGATTTGCTTACGGTTACGCTGGGCATACTTGCGTTTGGACCTGTTAGGTCTGGGTCTGTTACAGTAACTTGGATTACCATGTTCCCGTAGATTTTGCTTGAAGATACTGTTAGGGTTCCTTGGGTTCCTGCATGAGCTGGAATTGCAGCCATCATTAAGCCAAGAGTGCTTAGGATTAGGATAGCTATACAGAGGATACTCATTGGTTTTTTGGTAGTCTCTAAACTATACATCTTACATCACACTCACTCTTTCACTCCAAAGTTTGTTTCCAATCTTTACTGTTTTAAAGAACTCAGTATATATAACTTAACTTTAAAAATGTTAACAAATGTTAACATGTTAAGCCATAAACACAACAGCAAAAACTGAAAGTCTATCCACTTCAACCTTATAATAGACATAAGAAATATCCTTTTTCAACAAAACAGGCTGAAAAACCGTCCATTCCGATTTATCTGCATCATACCTACAAAGCTTAACAACATCCACATCAACACCTTTTTCTAAAAAAAGTTTCTTCTCAACCTTAAAAGTAAACTCAGCCTTATCAACAACATCAACATCTACATTCTCCAACCTAACTTCAAAATATTTGATAACTACACCGGGTGGATCCGGAACCCCCCATGGCTTCCAAGTTAAACCGTCAACGAAGATTCTAACCCCTTCCACCTTTGATTTAAAAAACACATTAAGACCCAAAATCGACTTTTCATGGATAACTACTAGAACAGGTGGAGCTGATTGGGAAGTAGACGGAAGTGATGGTGGAGCTTCAATTCCTGGAGGTAAAAAAACAATTAAAAAAATAAGAAAAACAGATACAAAAATGCTGAGAAAACTCCTCACATTTTTCTTACCAAGAAAATCCTTGATGAACATTTATCCGTCAACTATTCTTTTCACCCACCCAAAATTTAAAAC